>JACMIV010000017.1 GCA_014380965.1 Rhizobiaceae bacterium
CGCGCCTTCGCCCGCTCGATCCCCAAACTGTGCTCGCGATAGATGATGAAGATCCCAGCCCCGATCACGATCAGCGCGCCGAGGATCGTCGTTGCGCCCGCCGCCTCGCCGAAGAGGAAGTAGCCGATGGCGACGGCGAGAATCATCGAAGTGTATTCGAAGGGGGCGATCGTGGAGGCGTCGGCGTAGCGGTAGCATGCGGTGAGAAGCAGCTGGCCGATGCCGCCGCAGAGGCCCGAGAGGATGAGGAAGGTCGCCTGTTCGGGGCTCGGCAAGACCCAGCCGAACGGGAGCGAGAGGAGCGCGATGCCGCTCGAGGTCAGCGAAAAGTAGACGACGATGGTCGCGGTCCGCTCGGTCTTCACGAGGCGGCGGATCTGGATCATCGCGACGGCGGCGATGGCGGCCGAGCCGAAGGACGCGAGGATGCCGATCGTGTCGGCGTCGGGCGCGCCTTCGTCATCGGCGGCCTTCCTTATGGAAAGCTTTGGGCCCAGCGGCATCTTCGCCGCTACAGGCCTCGCCCACGCGGCCTTTGCGGCCGATGCCTTCTACAGGACATTCCGCAGGACGGCCCCTGCCGCAGCGGAACAGACGGACTTTCGCACGACGCCCCTGGCGCGGACACAGACGCCGACCTCGCTCGCGCTGGATCCGCGGGCGGAGGGAAAGGGGCGGGAGGCGGCGGGGTAACGGTGCGGGCGGCGATCTGTGTGGAACCTACCGCGGACACAACGTCGGCGGATTGCGCGACATTGTCCTTTGATCCTTTGTTCCTCGCCCGAGTTCGGACCAACTCGAGCGGCTCTAATACCTCTCGGACCGACCGTCGGCGTGAACCCTCCAGGGCCTCTTACGCCGAACGCGGCAGGAGTGTCGTCAATGTCGATGTCAGTTCCGCGAAGCTGAACGGCTTTCGCAGCACGTCCCGCTCGCTGAACCCTTCCCTTGTCTCGCGTTGGCAGTTCCCGGTGGAGTAGACGAAGGGCACGCCATGGCTGGCCAGCGAGTCCGCGACATCACGGCTGTCGACGCCGTGCAGGTTCATGTCGAGCATCGCGCCGTCGAACGTTTGCGTCTCGATCTCCAACAGCGCCTTCTCGACCGTGCCGGCGGACCTAACATCGCGGCAGCCGAGCTCGTCCAGCATGTCCTCGATCATCATCAGGATCATCGTCTCGTCCTCGACGACGAGAATGCGTCGGCCCGCCAAGAGGCTATTCATCGGTCTGGCCGGGGATAGGAATGTTCATTGTGCACACCACGCCTTCTGGAGGGTAGTCGAGATGCACTTCGCCGCCCAATTCGTGTCCGAGCGTCCTCTCGATGACCATCGAACCAAAACCCTTGCGCGAAGCTGGAGTTACGGTCGGCCCGCCGACTTCCTGCCAGAGCAAGGTTAGGCGGGAAGCGCTCGGTGTCGGATCGACGGTCCAAGAGATGTGGATCGACCCTGTTTCATTCGAGAAGGCGCCGTACTTCACGGCGTTTGTCGCGAGTTCGTTGAAGGCGATGCCGAGCGCCAAGATCATCCTAGCAGGAAAGAGGACGTTGTCTCCCACGATCACGATCCGGCTTGACCTGCCGCCCGTCACCACGAAGGGCTCGAGTGCATCCTGCACGATGTCGAGGAGTCCGGCACTCTGCCAGCTCTTTCTGTTCAGCAGGTCATGGGACCTCGACAAGGCGAACAGACGCGTCTCCACGGCCTGCCGCATCGCCTGCGGCGCAGAGTTGGCCCTGGCCGCCTGCCAGACGATGGACTGCACCGTCGCGAGCGTGTTCTTCACGCGGTGGTTCAGTTCGTCGATGAGCATCCGCGAGTGAACCAACTCCTCCTTGTGCAGCGTCAAATCGACGAAGGACGCGAAATGCTGGACGATGGCGCCCCCGCTGTCCCGTACCGGGCTGATGAAGACGGCGGCCCAGAATTCGCTGCCGTCCTTCCGGTGATAGCGGATCTCGGAACCGCTGTCGGAATGGCTCTCGAACTCAGTCCGAATGATCTCCACGGCTTGCGCATCGGCCGCGTGCACCAACAGGAAGTTGAAATCCTGACCCAAAACCTCTTCGCGCGCGTACCCCGTCAAGTGGAGGAAAGCGTCGTTGACGAAAATGATCGGATTGTCCGGCTCGCAGGCGTCGGTGAACACCATGGCCATCCGTGTCGTCTCGGCCGCGACGACGAAGGGGCCCAACTCGTCGTGGAAACTCTCGACGTCGGCTTCGGCGCTTTTCTGCTCGTCCGACTTGGTCACGATGTCCGGCATAGAGACGACCCTTCCAAGGATTGGCCGAACCGATGTTTCTTCGGCACTAGAGCCGAGCAGACCTTGCAGTTGCGCAGTGCGTTACAATTGCACGAGAACGCTCCAGCAACAACTTCTTTGCTGAACGGACGAGCAGAGTGCTTGCGTCGTCGTGCAACCATGTTGCTCACGCGATAGCCAGGCCATAGAAAGCGGCAGAGATGGATTTAGCGCGCATCAAAAGATCGGACGGTCCTCTTGACGCTCGAATTCGACCGGTGGGGACCGAACCGTCCATCTGCCGCTGTCGGAGAGAGTACAGGATCGGAGCAATACGCGGGCGGGCGAAGGCGGCGACCATGCCATGCCAGCGCTTCATCCGCATCACGCTGGACAAGGCGTTTCGAGGCTGAGCGACGCTCGTCTCACCCTTGCGGCGGCGTCACCTTCCGCGCCTTCGCCCGCTCGATCCCCAAACTGTGCTCGCGATAGATGATGAAGATCCCAGCCCCGATCACGATCAGCGCGCCGAGGATCGTCGTTGCGCCCGCCGCCTCGCCGAAGAGGAAGTAGCCGATGGCGACGGCGAGA
>JACMIV010000182.1 GCA_014380965.1 Rhizobiaceae bacterium
GTGCCGGCGCACCGGCCGCGCGGGTCTGCCCCGTCGACACGTCCGAGGCCGAGATGTCGAACACGGCATCGGGCGCGGCGAGCGAGCCCGTCGCCGACGCCGTGCCCGAGACCGTGCCGCGGGCGTCGAGATCGGGGACGAAGCCGTTGGCAAGGCCGACCGGTAGGCGCGTGATCGTGACGTCGACGTCGAGAGCCCGTCCGACCGTGCCGGTTGCCTCGACCAAGCCGTCGCCGATCGTGGCGCGCGCGGTCTCGATCGTCGCGGTTCCCGCGGCGTAGTTGCCCGACAGGTCGAGCTCGATGGGAGCGACGCCGGACGCGCGAACCTGCCGGGCGGTGATGCCGGACCCGTCGATGGTGAAGTTCGCGGACGGGTTCGCGATAGAGCCGGTGGCCTCGGCATTGCCGGAGATGGTGCCGGTGGCGTCGAGGCCCGGCACGAAGCCGTTGACGAGACCGACGGGGAGCGCGTTGAGCCGTACGACGAGGTCGAGCGACTGACCAACCGTGCCGCTTGCCTCGATCGAGCCGTCTCCGATGGTCGCGAGCGCCGTCTCCAAGGTTGCGGTTCCGGCGGCACACCGCCCGGAAACGTCGAGCTCGAGCGGCGCGACGCCGGATGCGGCGATCTGCGTCGCCGTGATGTTCGATCCGTCGATGCGGAAGGTCGCTGCGGGATCTGCGAGCGAGCCCGTCGCCTTCGCGCTGCCGGAGATCGTACCCGAAGCGCCGAGATCGGGCACGAAGCCGTTGGCGAGAGCGACGGGGAGCTGCTCCAGCGACACGTCGAGGTCGAGCGCTTGGCCGATCGTGCCGGACGCGGTGAGCGAGCCGTCGCCGATGTCGGCGCGCGCGGTGCGAATGGTCGCGGTGCCGGCGGCGAAGCTGCCGTCGAGGCTGAGCACAAGCGGATCGATACCCGAGGCCTCGATCTGCGCGGCCGAAATGCCCTCGCCGCTGAGCTGGAACGTCGCCTGCGGATCGGCGAGCGATCCCGTGGCGGTGGCGTTGCCCGACAAGGTGCCGGACGCGCCGAGATCGGGAACGAAGCCGTTGACGAGCCCGACCGGCAGGCGAGTCATCGCAACCTGGAGGTCGAGCGCCTCGCCCACCGTGCCGGATGCGGTCAGCGAACCGTCGCCGACGGTGACGCGCGCGGTCTCGATCGTGGCCGTCATATCCGCGACGCTGCCTGCCAGGTCGAGGGACAGCGGGTCGATACCGGAAGCCGCGATCCGGGCCGCCGTGATGTCGCGACCAGTCAGCGCGAAGGTGGCGGCGGGATCGGCGAGCGTCCCGGTTGCCGTCGCGGTGCCCGAGACCGTCCCGGTCGCGTCGAGGCCGGGGACGAAACCGTTGGCGAGGCCGACGGGAACCGCGTTGAGGGCAAGGTCGAGATCGAGCGTGCGTCCGACGGTACCGGTCGCCGTCAGCGACGCCTCACCGATATTGGCGACGGCGGTCTGAAGCTCGGCGGTTCCGTTCGCGAACGAGCCGGCCAACCGGAGCTCGATCGGCGGAATGCCGCCTGCCGCGATCTCCTCCGCCGTAATCCGCGTGCCCGTGATGTCGAAGACGGCGCCGGGATTGACGAGGTCGCCGCTCGCGGTCGCAGTTCCCGAGAGCGTGCCGCTCGCCTTGAGGCCGGGAACGAAAGCGTTGGCAAGTCCAACCGGAAGCTCGGTCATGACGAGGTCGAGATCGACGGTCTGGCCGACCGTGCCGGAGGCCGTCAGCGAAGACGTGCCAATGTTCGCGCGTGCCGTCTCCAAGGTGAGGAGGTCGTTGGCGTATCCGCCGGCAACGTCGAGCGTCAATGGCGCGATCCCGGCCTCGGCGACCTCGCGGGCGGTGATGCCGGTGCCCGTAAGATCGAAGACGAGCGACGGCTCGGCGATGGAACCGGTGGCCCTCACCGAGCCTTCGAGCGCGCCGGAGGCGCCGATTCCCTCGACGAAGCCGTTCGCGAGCGCTGCGGGAACCGCGTCGAGCTCGAGGGTGACGTCAAGCGCCTCGCCGATGCGTCCGCGCGCCGTCACCGCGCCGTCGCCGAGGTCGATCCGCGCGGTCTGGAGCTCAAGCGTCCCGCCGGCATACTGGCCGGAAAGGATGGCGCCGACCGGAGCAAGCGCAGCGGCGCGGGTCTGGCTGGTCTCGACGCCGGTCGCGTTGATCTCGAAGCGCGCCTCGGGATCGTCCGCCGCACCCAGCACCGCAGCGTTCCCGGTGAGGGTTCCGGTTGCGTCGAGCCCCGTCACGAACGGGTTGGCTGCGGCGACCGGTACGTCCGTCAGGCCCGCTGTCAGTTCGAGCGTCGCGCCCGCCGTTCCCTGCACGATAATGGAGCCGGCGCCGATATCGAGGGCGAGGGCCCCGAGGGTCGTCGTGCCGTCCGCGATACGAAGTCGTGCGGGCTCGCGAAGCCGAACCGCGGCGTCCGGGATGTCGGCGGTCAGCGCATCGAGCGCGATCACCGTCTCCGTCGGCGCGATCTGCGCCTGCCCCCCCCGCGTCACCGGAATGGCGTTGGCCCGTGCGGTGGCGTCGAGGCGGGTGAACTCGCCCTGGCGCGCCAGATCGAGAGCGAGCGCCTCGACCGTCGCTCCGCCCGCCTCGATGCGCGTCGCGCGGATCGCGCCTGTCGGGAAGGGCCGTCCGAGATAGTCCTCGACGGAGAGGTCGATGTCCGCGCCCGAGAGGACGTTTCCGCCGACGGCAAGGCGCGTCGAGACGAGATCGATGTCGGCGACCGGAAAATCGGCGGCGTTGACCGAAAGCGCGATGGTCCCTCTCAGATCGCCGTTCATCTGCTGCAGCGCCAGCGCGGCAAGCGGGCCGACATCGGCGAAGGCGACGTCGAGGGTTCCGACGGGAGCAAAGGCCTCCGTCAGGATCAGGTCGCCGGTTATGGCGTTCGCCGCCTGACGAATGGCAAGGTTGGAAATACGTCTTTCGCCCGAGGGAAGCGTCTCGACGGTCGCGTTCCCGGAGAGGGGGGCACCGTCGAGAGTGCCCGATATCTCGACGGTGCCTGACGGCGTCGCCGAGACGAAGGCGCCCCGGGCGGCGACGCGCAGATCCGCAAGCTCGCGCCCGTTGACCCGGAGGCCGTTGGAGTTGAGCGTGATGTCGACGTCCGGCTGGGCCGACGGACCCGATGCGGTGAGGGCGAATTGGGCCTGTCCGGAGATCGCGGCGTTCTCGCCCTCCGGCGCGTCGACCGTGCCCGTCACGTCGGCGGTTATCGTCTCGCCGGACAGGCTTGCCGTGCCGTCGACGATGAGGCGCTCCGACCTGATCGCGAGGTCGCGCACACCCAGCGCTCCGTCCACCGCTCGTGAGACGCTCCCGCCGAGCTGGAGCCGGTCGCCCGAGAGCGGGATGACGGCGGCCGAAAGCGCCAGCGTCTCGAAGTCGCTGGAGAGCGTCAGATCGAAGGTCGAGAAATTGAGCGCGGCCGTGCCGGTGATCGCAGCGTTCGCGACGTCGGTCGTCACCTGGCTGCCCGATACGGTGATCCCGTTCGGACCGAGGGCGCCGTTCGCCGCGATGCGAACGGGGCCCTCGAGGAAGCGGTCGGTTACGCCTTCCGGCGAGGCGACGGAAGCGGCGGCGAGTTCGATCGCGAGAGGCCCGGTAAGGCCCGCGATGTCGAAGCCTTCGGACGAAACGCGGGCGGTCAGGTCGGAGGCGACGTAGGGCCCGTAGCCGGCCGTCGGCGCAGAGGCGTTCAGAGCGATGGTGGCGGCGTCGAGCGCCCCTGCGACCGTTCCGTTCAGCGAGGCGATGTCGAGGACGGTCTGGCTGGGTTCGGCACCGAAGCGCAGCGGGATCGCCGCGCCGTCGCGGCCGGAGACCGCGATCTCAAGCGCCGTCTGCGGCCCAGCGCGGTCGAGCGTTCCCGTCACACTTGCGGAAATGCGCCCCGAGGCGAGCGCGGCCTGATCGATGACCGCGACGCCGTCGTCTCGCAGCACGGCCTGAACGTCGAGCGTCGCGCCGCCGTCGACATAGGCGCGGTAGGCGTCCGGCACGAAGCGTTCGGCGGCGACGTTCAGCGAGGCTGCGATGCTGCGCCCCTCCGCGACATCGGCGACGCGAGCGGTCAGGGTTGCCGCCGGCTCGGTGCCGACGGTGAGCTGCCCGTTCGCCATGAAGTCTGCGAGCGGGCCTTGGCCGTTGATGGTCAGCGCCACCGGCGGCGCGCCCGGCAGCGCCAGAAGCGTCGCGACGAGACCCCCGGCGGGTTCGCTGGCATCGACGTCGATTCCGAGCCGGTTCTCCTCCGGCGCGAACGCGATCGAGGCACGGATCTCGCCCGGCTGGTCGAGGCGCTGGATGTCGAGTTCCGTTTCGAGCCGCGTCGGATCGTTTTCGAGTGCGAGCCGGGCGTTCATCGACAGGCGGGCTCGCACCCCGGCGATCGCCTCGCCGAGTACGAATTCGGTGATGGCGATGCGCTGGATGTCGGCAGTGATGTTCGGCAGGCCGCTGGAGGGCTCGGCGTTCGGGTCAGCGGGCGCGGCCGCCGGCAGGCGTTCAAGCACGATCGAGGCGGCCGTCAGCGCTTCGACGTCGACGCGCGAGCGCACGATGGCGAGCGGCGACCAGTCCATGGCGAGATCGCGCGCGGTGAGGTAGACGCCCTGCGGATCGGAGACGGTGACGCTGTCGATGCGGATGTTGCCGGTGAGTGCGCCCGACAGGCCCTCGATCTCGACACGCATCGTCTCGGAGGAGATCAGCCCCTCGATCTGGTTGGCGAGGAACTCCTGCGCGGACGCTGGAGCGGTCGGGACGACAATTGCCGCGAGCGCGACCACCGCTGCGACCCGGAGGCGGGAAAACGCGCGCCGGGCGGCGAAGAGGATCGGCTTCATCATCAAAACGCCTGTCCGATGCCGGCATAGATCTGGTAGTCCCCGTCGCGGGAACTCGGGTCGAGCGGGATGCCGATATCGACGCGGATCGGGCCGAAACTCGTGAGGTACCGCGCGCCGATGCCGGCGCCGATCTTGAGGTCCGAGAAGTCGGGCACGAGATCGTCGGTCACCGTGCCGGCATCCACGAAGGGCACGATCTGGATGTTCTCCGTGACGCCGATTCTCGCTTCGACCGAAGCTTCGAAGAGAGACAGGCCGCCCGTCGGCGTGTCGTTGAAGGTCGGGTCGCCGCCGGGCCGGTCGACATCGGGATAGAACGGGCTGATCGTCTGGAAGGCATAGCCGCGCACCGAGCCGCCGCCGCCGCCGTAGAAGCGCTTGTCGTTTGGAATGTCCTCGAGATCCGCGCCGACGATCGCGCCGTAGGCGATGCGGCCGGCGAGAATGAAACGATCGCTCTCCGACAGCGAGAGGTAGGTCGAGGCGTCGGCGCGCGCCTTGAGGTAGGGCACGCCCTCATTGATCTCGTAGGAAGGCTCCGCATAGAGCTTGGCATAGATGCCTTCCGTCGGGTTCAGCATGTCGTCGCGGCCGTCATAGGTGTAGGTGATCGGCACCGAGGCGATGAGGAAGTCGGCATCGCCGAGATAGTCGGTGATCTCCTCGTATTCGCCGCGGATGCGCGCCTCGATCGTCTGCTGCTTGGTCAGCTTGTACTGGACGCCGGAGGTCGCCGCGATCGACATGCGGTCGTAGGCGAGCGGATGCTCGGTGACGGCCTCGATCGAGCCGACATAGACTGAGTCCGGCCCGAGCACGCCCGGCTTCTTGAAGACCGCCGACGCCTTGTAGTCGAATTCGTCCGTTTCGCGCGCCGTGTCGCTCACCGCCGTCGCGCCGATGCGCGAAACGGCGGCGTCGAGGCGAAGGCTCTCGGCGCGGCCGAAGAGGTTGCGGTGGCCCCAGTAGCCGGAAACCCCGGCGCCTTCGGTGTTCGAATAGGTCGCGCCGACGCCGTAATAGCGGAACTTGCGCTCGCCGACCTCGACCTGAACGGGGAGCGTTCCGTCCGCTGCCTGCGCCCGTCCCTCCTTCACCGTCACGCTGGAGAAGACGTCGAGGCCGAGAAGCCGGTCACGGGCGTCGGCGAGATCCGTCGGTGAAAACGTCTTTCCCGGCTCGATGCCCGCCATGTAGGCGATGAAGCCGGGATCGACGTCCTTGGCGCCCGCGACGAAGGTTTGGCCGAAAGGCACCGGTTCGCCTGGCGATATGCCGAGCCGGTAGTCCAGGCGGTCGCTGGCATGGTCGGCAACGACGTCGCGCTCGGTGATGGCGACGAAGGGACGCCCTCCGTCGCGAAGGGCTTCGAGAAGCTTGGCTTCCTCCGAGAGGATGCGAACCGAGGCGGCCGAGGAACCTGGATCGAGATCGTACGTCTCGGGATCGACGGGCGCCCCGTCCGCGGTGACGTCCACCGCGCCCATCGTGAACTCGGCGCCGGGATCGACGGTGATCGTGACCGGCACAGGCCCTGCCGACGTGTTGAACTCGGCGTCCGGCGCGAGCTCGGCGATGTCCTGGCCTTCGATGCGGATCGTGACGACTCCCCCGTAGCGCCCGTTCTCGTAGAGCGAGGCGACGAGGCGTTTGCGGTCGTTCTTCGCCTTGGACAGGAGCCCGAGCGATCCCGAGACGGGGTCCTCCGCGTCGACGACGAGCGTCGAGGCGGACTCGAGTTCCTCCTTGAGGGTCTCGTTCTCTTCGGTGAGCGTCAGCGTGACGGCATAGGCGATGGGGTTGATGACGCCCGCCGCGGCCTCCTCGTCGCCCTCGAAGAACTTGAATCCGAAGAGTTCGAAGGCCTCTGCTTCGTCGACGGAAAGGAGGGGAGAGGCGAGGGCGGTGCCCGTGAGAAGGCCGATGGAGGCGAAAAGACGCAGGGCACGTCGTCTCTTCTTTGAGGTCGACCGTGATCCTTCAAGCGTCTGGGCCGACTTCAAAAGAACCACGCGCACCTCGGACATTTCGCCTGCAAACGCCTGCGGATGCAGGGGTCAGGCGGCCGAAGGCCACGCCGTCCCCTCCATGGCGTAGAGGCTAAAATGCCGATAAAACGTTAAATAACAACAGGTGAAGCTTACTTCTGGCTGACCATTGCGTGGCCGGCGACATTCTCTGCGGCCCTTGTGCCCATGCTGTCACACGAGCGCGGAGCACGTTCGCGCGTATCCGGCCCTTCGCGACCGCCGGCCGTGCGGCAACGCTTGCGCGTCTCCGCCGTGCCCGATCCCGCGCCGGGCCCCGCGCCGTTGGTCGCATGGAATAGTTCTAGAAAGCCCTTGCCGCCCCTCGGCATCGTGGGGCACTGTCCGCACCGGCCGGGGGGCCATCGGTCTGCCCCGATGAGCTGTAACGAGGGCGCGATCGCGATGCCGGGAGGCTGCGCGGACCGCCTCACAGGGAGGACAGGGATGACCAAGGTTTCGATGACCGTTAACGGCCGTGCGATGCAAGGCGAGGTCGAGGACCGGACGCTGCTCGTGCAGTTCCTGCGCGACCAGCTGCTTTTGACGGGCACCCATGTCGGCTGCGACACCTCGCAATGCGGAGCTTGCGTGATCCATGTCGACGGCCGTGCCGTCAAGTCCTGCACCATGCTCGCCGTCCAGGCCTCGGGGTCCGAGATCCTGACCATCGAAGGCCTTGCCGACGGGCAGACGCTGCATCCCGTGCAGACCGCCTTTCGCGAGCATCACGGTCTCCAGTGCGGATATTGCACGCCCGGCATGATCATGACCGCGGTCGACATGATCCGGCGCCACGACGGCGTGCTCGACGAGAAGACGGTGCGCGAGGAACTCGACGGGAACATCTGCCGCTGCACCGGCTATCACAACATCGTCAAGGCGATCCTCTCCGCGGCCGAGACGATGGGTTCAAGCGAGACCCGCCTCGCCGCGGAATAGGCGTTTGCTGCCGCCGGGAGACGGCAGCGAAAGGACATTTCCGATAGTGCAGTTCATGGGCACCGGCATTTGAAGGCCGACCTCGGGCGCCGCGATAGGCGGACGTCGACAACGGCCGCAACCGAAACTGGGAGGTTTTGACGATGGGTATCGAAGGCATCGGCGCAAGCGTGTTGCGCAAGGAAGACAGGCGTTTCATCACCGGTCGCGGCAAGTACGTCGACGATATGCAGGTGCCCGGCATGAAGTATGCCGCGTTCGTACGCTCCCCGCACGCCCATGCGACCTTCACGGCGATCGACACCGCGGCCGCGAAGGCGATGCCGGGCGTCATCGACATCCTGACGGGCGAACAGCTCCAGGCCGACGGCATCGGAAACCTCATCTGCGGCTGGGCGGTGAATTCGAAGGACGGCTCGCCGATGAACATGGGCGCCTGGCCGGCGCTCGCCGTCGGCACCGTGCGCCATGTCGGACAGGCGGTCGCCGTCGTCGTCGCCGAGACCAAGGCGCAGGCGCGGGACGCCGCGGAAAGCGTCGAGGTCGCCTATTCCGAGCTTCCCGCCGTCGTGAATGCAGCCAAGGCCATCGAGGAAGGCGCACCGCAGCTTCACCCGGAAGCCAAGAACAACGTCATCTTCGACTGGGAGATCGGCGACAAGGCCGCGACGGACGCCGCCTTCGCAGGCGCTGCGCACATCACCAAGCTCCACGTCGTCAACAACCGTCTGGTGCCGAACGCCATGGAGCCCCGCGCGGCCCTCGGCCACTACGAGGCGGCGGACGACCACTACACCTGCTGGACGACGTCCCAGAACCCGCATGTCGCCCGGCTCGTGATGAGCGCCTTCTACAACGTCGCGCCCGAGCACAAGCTGCGGATCATCGCGCCGGATGTCGGCGGCGGCTTCGGCTCGAAGATCTATATCTATCCCGAAGAGATCGTCTGCCTCTGGGCGTCCAAGCGCACCAACGTGCCGGTCAAGTGGACCTGCGACCGCACCGAGGCGTTTCTCACCGACGCACACGGCCGCGACCACATCACGGAGGCCGAGCTCGCGCTTGATGCGGATGGCAAGATGCTGGCGATGCGCGTCGACACGATCGCCAATCTCGGCGCCTACATGTCGCTTTTCTCTTCGGCGACGCCGACCTACCTGTACGCGACGCTCCTGTCCGGCCAGTACGATATCCCGGCGATCCACGCGAACGTGCGGGCGGTCTACACCAATACGGTGCCGGTCGACGCCTATCGCGGGGCCGGCCGTCCGGAAGCGACCTTCGTCGTAGAGCGCCTCGTCGAGACGGCAGCGCGCGAACTCGGCGTCTCGCCGGCCGAGCTGCGCCGCAACAACTTCATCCGCTCCTTCCCGCACCAGACGCCGGTCATCATGTGCTACGACGCGGGCGACTTCGACGCCTCGCTCGACGCCGGCATGGCGGCCGCCGACGTCGCAGGCTTCGAAGCGCGCCGCTCGGAAGCTGCCGCTCGCGGCAAGCTGCGCGGCCTCGGAATGAGCTGCTACATCGAGGCTTGCGGCATCGCGCCCTCGAAGGCGGTCGGCTCGCTCGGCGCCGGCGTCGGCCTCTGGGAATCGGCGGAAATTCGGGTCAACCCGGTCGGTACGGTCGAGATACTCACCGGCTCGCACAGTCACGGCCAGGGGCATGAGACGACGTTCGCTCAGCTGATCGCCGAGCGCTTTGGCCTGCCGGTTGACAACGTTCAGGTGATCCACGGCGACACCGACAAGGTGCAGTTCGGCATGGGCACCTACGGCTCGCGCTCCGGCGCGGTCGGCATGTCCGCCATCGTCAAGGCGCTCGACAAGGTCGAGGCGAAGGCGAAGAAGATTGCCGCTCATGTCCTCGAGGCCGCCGAGGGCGACATCGAGATCGTGAACGGCGAAGTGCGCGTAAAGGGAACCGACCGCAAGATGCTCTGGCACGAGGTCGCGCTTGGCGCATACACCGCCCACAACCTGCCGGACGGGATGGAGCCCGGCCTCAAGGAGGGCGCGTTCTACGATCCGCAGAACTTCACCTTCCCCTCCGGCTGCTACATCTGCGAAGTCGAGGTCTGCCCGGAGACCGGCTCGGTCGAGGTGATCCAGTTCGTCGCGGCCGACGACTTCGGCAAGGTGATCAACCCGATGATCGTCGAAGGTCAGGTCCATGGCGGTCTGGCGCAGGGAATTGGGCAAGCCCTGCTCGAAGGCACCTACTATGACGACGCCGGCCAGCTCGTGACGGCGTCCTACATGGACTATGCCATGCCGCGTGCCGGAAACCTGCCGATGTTCGCGGTCTCGACGACGGAGACCCTGTCGCCCTCCAACCCGCTCGGCATGAAGGGCTGCGGCGAGGCGGGCGCCATCGGCTCGCCGCCGGCCGTCATCAACGCGATCACCGACGCCATCGGCAACAACAACCTGTCGATGCCGGCGACACCCGAAAAAGTCTGGGCCGCGATCCGAGCGGTTGCCTGAGACGTTACGATCGGGACGGGCGGTGCCAGTCGCCCGTCCCGATCATCGAGACATTCGTCCGGCTTCGCCGGCATAGTTCCCCGCCGTGAGGCTCCATCCCCGGTTCCCCGTTCCGGGAGGGATGATCGAGACCCGGCTTCTCAAAAGGAAGGTTTTCGCATGTACGAGACCCAATACCACCGCCCGACCTCGCTCGCCGATGCAGCCGCGATCGTCGCAGGCGCCGGAGAGGCGAAGTTTCTCTCGGGCGGAATGACTCTGATCCCCACGATGAAGCAACGGCTCGCCGCGCCGTCGGACCTCGTGGATCTCCGCCATGTCGCCGAGATGAAGGGCATCGAAGTGAACGGCCGGTCGATCCGGATCGGCGGCGGCGCGAGCCATGCCGAAATCTCCGCCAGCGACGCGATCGGTGCGGTCTGCCCAGGCTTCAAGGCGCTCGCCCATCTCATCGGCGATCCGGCCGTCCGCCACATGGGCACGATCGGCGGCTCTGTCGCTAATTTCGATCCAGCTGCCGACTATCCCGCGGCGCTTCTCGCACTCGGGGCGACGATCCACACCAATGCCCGCGAAGTCTCGGCCGACGAGTTCTTTCTCGGCATGTTCGAGACCGCGCTCGACGACGGCGAGATCGTCACTGGTGTCTCCTTCGAGGCCCCCGACCAGTGCGCCTACGACAAGTTCCGCAACCCGGCCTCGCGCTACGCCATGGCCGGCGTGTTCGTCGTCAAGCGCGGTTCCGATGTGAAGGTCGGCGTTACCGGCGCCGGGCAGGGCGGCGCGTATCGATGGACCGAAGCGGAAGCGGCGCTGTCGGCGACCTTCGACGGGGCGGCCATCGACGGTCTCGTGATCGGCACCGACAACATGCTGTCGGACCTGCACGGATCTGCATCCTACCGCGCGAATCTCGTGAAGGTCGTCACCAAGCGCGCGGTGGCGAAGGCGAAGAGCCACTGACGCGACGCATTTGCGTCGACTGATCTAAACGTATGAAAAGGCCCGCTGGCGACGGCGGGCTTTTTCATAATCGACTCGTCGCTTCCGCTTCTCACATCCGGCAGCGCCGCACCACGCCGTCATAGCCGACGAACGTGTCCGTCCGTCGGTCGTACGACCGATATCGCGCCTCGCAGGCCGCAACGTGGCTGTAGCCAGACCGGTAGGCGCGCGGCGCGTCGCGGTATGAGCGCAAAGGACGTTCGACCTCGATGTAGCGGCGCTCGATCACGGGGCCTTCGAGGATGGGGCCGCCGTAGTAGTCGCCGCCATAGGTACGATAGCGAGGGCCGTCGTCGTAGTAGCGGCGGTTGCCGTCGGCGAGTGCTCCGCCGAGAAGCGCGCCGACACCGAGGCCGATGACGCCTGCAGCCAGGGCGTCGCCGCCGTCGAAGCCGCGATGACCGTGATGGCGCCAGCCACGGTCGTGATACCCGCGATCATAGCGGTCACCGGCGGACGCCGGCGTCACGGTGGCGGCGAATGTCGAGCAGAGGACCGCAAGGGTCGTGAGGACGGCGAGAAGTCGCTTCATGGCCTGGGACACTCCAAAAAGGTTCGAGTGCCGCGAAGTCCTTCCGGCCCTCCGCCGTCTCGCCGGAACCCGATCGGCGGACGTGTGATGCGATGACGATAGCGCGCACGTGATATTCCGCAAGGGAACTATGCCGGCGGGGAGGTCTCGGCGGCGGTTGGGTGGCGGTTGAACGCCCTCGCTATCGTGTCCGCACGATGAAAGGCCGAGCGCTCGGCCGCCGGCCTTCACATGGCGTACCGGCTAGCCGAGGTCAGCGTGCCGGCGAAGCCAGGCGTCGCTCAGGCCGCGCGATCACGTGACCGAACATCGCGTCGCTCCGATCCATTCTGCAGTCGCCAGAACAATCCACGAACGCTATAGTCTGCGAATGGCCAAGACCACGCTCCTCGACAAGCTCGCGATTCTCAGCGACGCCGCGAAATACGACGCCTCGTGCTCCTCCAGCGGATCGGCACGCCGCGACTCGTCGAAGACGAAGGGCATCGGCTCGACCGAAGGATCGGGCATCTGCCACGCCTATGCGCCGGACGGTCGCTGCATCTCGCTCCTCAAGATCCTGATGACGAATTTCTGCGTCTACGACTGCGTCTATTGCGTGAACCGTTCGTCCTCGAACGTGCCCCGCGCCCGCTTCTCCGTCGAGGAAGTCGTGAAGCTCACGATGGAGTTCTACAAGCGCAACTACATCGAGGGCCTGTTCCTCTCCTCGGGCATCATCCAGAGCTCGGACTACACGATGGAGCGGATGGTCGAGATCGCGCGCAAGCTGCGCATGGACGAGAAGTTCGCCGGTTACATCCATCTGAAGACGATCCCCGATGCCTCGCCCGGTTTGATCGAACAGGCCGGCCTCTTCGCCGACCGCCTCTCGATCAACATCGAGATGCCGACCGATCTCGGGCTCTCGGAACTTGCGCCCGAGAAGGACCCTCGCGACATCCGCCGCTCGATGGCGCACCTGCGCTCCAAGATCGAGGAGCACAAGGGCGAGAAGCGCGACCGGGCGAAGCCGAAGCGTTTTTCGCCGGGCGGTCAGTCGACGCAGATGATCGTCGGCGCGGATGCCTCCTCGGACGACGACGTGCTCGCCCGCTCGGAGAACCTCTACGGATCCTATCACCTGAAGCGCGTCTACTACTCCGCTTTTTCGCCGATCCCCGACGCCTCGATCCATCTGCCGCTGGCGAAGCCCCCCTTGATGCGCGAACACCGGCTCTATCAGGCGGACTGGCTGATGCGCTTCTACGGCTTCGACCGGAGCGAGATCGTCTCGGGCGGGGAAGAGGGGATGCTGGACTTGGGCATCGACCCGAAGCTTGCCTGGGCACTGAAGAACCGCGCCAGCTTCCCCGTGAACGTCAACCGCGCCGACCGGGAGCTGCTGCTGCGCGTTCCCGGCTTCGGCACGAAGGCGGTCGGCCGCATCCTCTCCACCCGCCGCCATCGCACGCTGCGGCTCGACGACGTCGCAAAGCTCTGCCAGTCGATCGCGAAGGTCAGGCCGTTCATCGAAGCGCTGGACTGGACGCCGGGCGGCCTGACGGACAGTGCGGGGTTGCGCGGGGTGGTGGCGCCGAAGACGAAGACGGAGCAGTTGAGCTTGTTCTGATGCGAATATCGTCTGGGCCGCAAGTCGTGCGAGACACGACTTTGCCCAGACCCTCATCCTGAGCCTGTCGAAGGGCGAGGGTCATGCACAGGCGCTCGATGCAGCCTTGTAGAAACGCACTGCGTTTCCCTCGTCCTTCGACAGGCTCAGGATGAGGGAAACGGAGGTGTCGAGAGCCAGATCACCATGTTTCATGTCCGCCTCTCCCACCCTTCCGACTTCGACGCCTGGCGCGATGCCGCCCGCACCGCGCTCGAGCTGGGCATCGCCCCGGAGGACATGACCTTCACTGCCGGCGACGATGCGCCCGGCCTCTTCGCCGAACCTTTGCCGCCGCCTTCCGCCTCACCCCGGCAGATCACGGTCGCCAAGGCCTTTCCCGATCTCGCCCGCGCCATCCTCTGCCATAGCGATCCCGAGCGTTTCCTCCTCGCGTATCGCCTCCTCCACCGGCTGCAGCGCGAGAAGAAGCTTCTCGAGATCGCCTCCGATACCGACGTTCTGAAGGCGATGGAGATGGAGAAGGCCGTCCGGCGCGACAGCCACAAGATGAAGGCGTTCGTGCGTTTCCGGGAGATCGAGCTGGACGACGGCACGAAGCGCTACGTCGCTTGGTTCGAGCCGTTCCACCATATCGTCGAGCGCACCGCGCCGTTCTTCGCTCGTCGTTTCGCCGGCATGGTCTGGTCGATCCTGACGCCGCTGCGCTCCGCGCACTGGGATGGCGAGGGGCTTTCCTTCGGGCCCGGCGCCTCCGCCTCCGACCGTCCGAAGGACGACGACATGGAGGCACTTTGGCTCACCTACTATGCCTCGATCTTCAACCCGGCGCGGCTGAAGGTGAAGGCGATGCAGGCGGAGATGCCGAAGAAATATTGGCACAACCTGCCTGAAGCCGTGCTGATCGACCCCTTGATCAAGGGGGCGGAGGCGGCGCAGCGCCGCATGCTCGACACCGCGCCGACGCTGCCGAGTTTACGCCATGAGAGACAAGCGGAGCGCGACCCGATGGCGAAGGTAGAAGAGACAGCAAACGGGGGGACCAATCAGCCGCGCACGCTTGACGAAGCCAGGGCCGAAGCGAAGGCGTGCCGGGCCTGTCCGCTCTGGGAGCCGGCGACGCAGACCGTCTTTGGCAAGGGGCCAGAGGGTGCGCCGGTAATCTTCGTCGGCGAGCAGCCGGGCGACCAGGAGGATCTGGCCGGCGAGCCCTTCGTCGGGCCGGCCGGAAAGGTCTTCGACGAGGCGCTGGCGGCGGCGGGCATCGACCGCGCACAGGCCTACGTCACCAACGCCGTGAAGCACTTCAAGTTCGTGCCGCGCGGCAAGCGCCGCATCCACCAGAAGCCCTCGATGGGCGAGGTGAAGGCCTGCCGTTTCTGGCTGGAGCTCGAACGCGACATCGTAAGGCCGAAGCTCGTCGTGGCTCTGGGCGCGACGGCGGCAGCCTCCGTCCTCGGCAAGACCGTCACCATCCGCGACACGCGCTCGCGGCTGATGGACCTCGACCCCGCGACGAAGCTCCTCGTCACCGTCCACCCCGCCTACATCCTGCGGCTGCCCGATCCTGAAGCGCAGGCGGCGGAGACGAAAGCGTTCGCGGAGGACATGGCGCGGGTGCGGGCTTTCGTTCCGGAGATTGCGTTGCGGGGATAGCGAGGGCCGCTGCGCCTCGTGTGGTCTGGGGCGTCGATCCGATCAGCGTCCTGCCACCGGCTCCACGAGCGCTCCGGCATTGCGGGCGAAATCCGCGTCAGGCGCACGGTGCGGGGCCGCCGCGAATTTCTTAGGCGGCCTGGACGGACCCGTGTCGCGTCCTGCGAGAGCCGCGAGCAGATGGGCGTCCGAGATGGCGGTCGCCTCCGCATCCGGCTTGGTATGATAGCCCGTCAGCCCGCAGGAAAGGGCCAGGATCGCGCTGCGGGTCCACCAGCCGCGCATCGAAAGTCCTGTTCGCTCGTCGACGATCCGGTTCTCGCGCGTCACCCGCATCCGGCATCCGGCCAGTTCCAGGAGCACGAACTTGTGCCCGGCATCGGCATCGTCCCACTGGTGGTAGAGATCCGGATAGAGCGTGAGGTCGACCTTCGACCCGCCGGCCCTCAGGTCTTCCGCAATGACGCGCGTTCGCGTCAGATCGACGTTGCGGTCCTTTTCGCCGATCAGCATCGTCACCGGCGCGCCCGTCGTGGTCGGATCGTCAAGCCGGGGAATGCTGCAGCCGTAATAGGCGACATGACGGGAAAAGCGCGGGCCATCCGGGAGGAATGTCTCGGCGATTTGGCGATAGGCTGCGAGCACGGCGATCATGCCACCATAGGAAAAGCCGACGATGGCGATGTCGGCGGCTCGGATGTCCGGGCGGGCAGCGAGATGGGAAAGCGCTGCAAAGGCGTCGCCGAGCAGCATCGTCTCGCTCACCTGCAGCGCCTTGAACGGGTCGGCGAGCCTCGACCTCGACCGTGCGGCGAAACTGTCGAAGACGAGGGCAGCGATGCCGTGCTCCGCGAGAAGCTTGGCATAGCGATGCTCGCGCGCGACGCTGACGCCGCTGAGGCCTTGGCTCAACACCACCGCTGGGAAGGGGCCCGAGCCGAAGGTGGGGAGGTGGAGACACGCCCGAATCGTTCGTTCGGCCGTTGTTGCCTCCATCGGCCGGGCGTGACGCAGGAGAAAGGCGTCGCCCGTCCGAAACTCGATGCTCTGCATTCGGATCGCGCCCTTCTCTGCGGTCTGCCCGAAGCCTTCGCTACGGCTCGCCGGAGGGGATAGCGCACGCTGCCGAACTTCGCCAAGGCCGAAGATCAAAAGGCCTTCGCGAACCGAAAACAACTGCCGTCGCCGAGGCCAGGTCCGATACCCCAGACGAGCTTCAAAGCAGCACACTCCGAATGACGTAGGCGATGGTGCCGATCACCGCCAGCCCGGCAAGCCAGAAGCCGACGAACCAGAGAATGCGCCCGAGCGCCGTACCCTCGTCCTTCTTGCCGTGCCGATCCTGCCCGAGCCCGATCAATGGTGATACCCCTCTCCCTCGACGACCTTACCCCGGAACACCCAGTAGGCGTAGCCGGTATAGATGAGGATCAGCGGGATCAGAACCGAGGCTCCGACGAGCAGGAACTTCTGGCTGGATTCGGGCGCCGCGACATCCCAGATCGTGATGTCGGGCGGTATGATGTTCGGCCAGAAATTGATCCCCAGGCCGGCGAAGGCGAGCGTGAAGAGCGCCAGCGCTGATAGGAACGGCTTGTAGTGCGCACCCTTGGCAAGGCTTGAAAACAGGCTGAACGCTGCGAATGCGACGAGGAGCGGGACCGGCGCCACGAAGAGAATCTGCGGGAAGGTGAACCAGCGCGTGTAGAATTCCGGCTGGATGAACGGCATCCAGAGGCTGACGCCGCCGATGAGCGCCAGCGTTCCGATGCCGGTGACAAAGGCATAGCGCGCCGCGATCCGGTGGAGCTCGCCCTCGGTCTTCATGACGAGCCACGTCGCGCCGAGCAGGCTGTAGCCCACGACGACCGCAACGCCCGTCACGATCGAGAAGGGAGTGAACCAGTCGAACCAGCCGCCCGCATAAGCCCGGCCCTCGACCTCGATGCCCTGAACGAGCGTCCCGAGCGCGATCCCCTGCGCGAACGCCGCGGCAAGCGAGCCGATGAAGAACGACAGATCCCAGAGAAAGCGCCCTTTCACCGTCTTGAACCGGAATTCGAACGCGACGCCCCGGAAGATGAGGCCGAGCAGCATAACGATGATCGGGGCATAGACCGCCGGCATGATGACCGCATAGGCGAGAGGGAACACGGCGAAAAGGCCACCGCCACCGAGAATCAGCCAAGTCTCGTTGCCGTCCCAGATCGGCGCGACGGTGTTCATCGCGGT
Organism: Rhizobiaceae bacterium; assembly: GCA_014380965.1. GTDB lineage: Bacteria > Pseudomonadota > Alphaproteobacteria > Rhizobiales > Rhizobiaceae > Plantimonas. The sequence continues at coordinate 17,381 of JACMIV010000182.1, forward strand.
GTCGCGGTTCTCGTGCCGGCCGAGGAACGGGAAAAGGATCCCCGTTCCGAGGTCGAAGCCGTCCAGCACGACATAGGCCAGCACCGCGAAGGCGATGATGAAGGCCCAGATGACCGTGAGATCCATCCTGTCTCTCCCTTATTCCGCCGGCGAGGCGATCTGGCCCGCGACCTGGCCGTCCGGATGGAGCGCCATCGCGGCCGGGGTGATGCCGGCGGTGCGCGTCGGCTCGTCGCGCGAGGGCTCATCCTCGCCGGGACGCGGCGTCTTACCCATCAGGCGCATGATATAGAACGTGCCGGCGCCGAAGAGCAGGAAGTAGACGACGATGAATGCGATCAGCGAGGCGCCGACGGCTTCCGCCGCGATCGGCGAATGGCTCTCGGATGTGCGCAGAAGGCCGTAGACCGTGAAGGGCTGGCGACCGACCTCGGTCGTGATCCAGCCGCAGAGCACGGCGACGAAGCCGGCCGGACCCATCGCGACCGCCGCCCGCTGGAGCCAGGACGCAGTATAGATGGACGATCTCCAGCGCAGGTAGAGCGACCAGAGGCCGATCCCGAGCATGGCGAAGCCGATGCCGACCATGATGCGGAACGTCCAGAAGACGATGTCGACATTCGGCCAGTCGGCGCGTGGGAACTCGTTGAGGCCCTTCACCTCGCCGTCGAGGGTGTGCGTGAGTATCAACGAAGAGAGGTAGGGAATCTTCAGCGCATAGTCGACGCGGCCCTCTTCCTGGTTGGGCAGGCCGAAAAGGATGAGCGGCATCGGCTCGTCGGTGTTCGTCTCGAAATGGCCCTCCATCGCCGCGACCTTGGCCGGCTGGTATTCCAGCGTGTTGATGCCGTGGAAATCGCCGGCGACGATCTGGGCGGGCGCGACGATCGTCGCCATCCAGAGTGCCATCGAGAACATCACGCGGGCCGCGGCGTTCTGGCGGTCACGCAGGAGATGCCATGCGCCGACGCCGCCCACGACGAAGGCCGTGGTGAGATATGCGGCCAGGAGCATGTGGACGAGGCGGTAGGGGAAGGACGGGTTGAAGACGATCGCCCACCAGTCCTCGGGGATGAACTGACCTTCCGCGTTGATCGCGTATCCGGCGGGCGTCTGCATCCAGGAATTCACCGACAGGATCCAGAAGGCCGACATGAAGGTGCCGAGCGCGACGATCACCGTGGCGGCGAAATGCAGTTTCTTGCCGACGCGCTTCTGCCCGAACAACATCACGCCGAGGAAGCCGGCCTCGAGGAAGAAGGCCGAGAGCACCTCGTAGCCCATCAGCGGCCCGAGGATCGGTCCCGTCTTGTCGGAAAAGACCGACCAGTTCGTGCCGAACTGATAGCTCATCACGATGCCGGAGACGACGCCCATGCCGAAAACGATGGCGAAGATCTTCAGCCAGAAGTTGAAGACATCGTGATAGACGCTCTTTCCCGTCGCCAGCCACAGGCCCTCCAACACCGCGAGATAGGAGGCTAGGCCGATCGAGAAGGCGGGAAATATGATGTGGAAGGAGATGGTGAAGGCGAACTGGATTCGCGCGAGAAGGACGGGATCGAAACCTTCGAACATGATGTCACCTCGGGTCTTCGTTCGGTCGTGCGGTCCAAGGACCGGATCGCACCTGTTGGGCAGGAGATAAACCCTCCCGCACTGCAATACAGTCCTTTGCGACGTTATGGCGTCTGACGTTCCCGCGGAGCGTACTGGCGTCGTCCGCTCCGCCGCAGCCCCATGTGCCGCTCCCCTTCAATATGGTGCGGAGCTTCGATAGAAGCGAGCGGGAAGGTGGCAAAGAGGGGCGTGAGTATGGCAGCGGACGATCGCAGGGACGCGCTCGAAGCAATCTTCTCGGCGGTGGTCGCCGCGGCCCATCCCGCGACGATGCTGGCGACTCATCTTCCCGAGCCGCCGAAGGGGCGCGTGATGCTGTTGGCCGCCGGCAAGGCCGGCGCGTCCATGGCCGCTGCCGCCGCCGATCACTATGCGCGCCAC
>JACMIV010000018.1 GCA_014380965.1 Rhizobiaceae bacterium
AGCCGCCAGAAAACCCGCCCGAACCGTTTCCGCCGCCGGGACGCATGCGCGCCATCAGCCCAGCAGCGCCGGCCGTCGAACCGCGCAGGCCCTGGCTGGACAAAGACTGGCGGATCGCCCCGACGATCAGCCCACGCACGAGGCCGGGATCGCGGAAGCGCACGTCGGATTTGGCGGGGTGGACGTTGATGTCGACCATCTGAGGATCGATCGTGAGGAAGAGCACGGCGATCGGATGCCGGTCGCGCGGCATCGCGTCCGAATAGGCGGCGCGAAGGGCCGAGAGCAGCACTCTGTCCCGCACCGGACGCCCGTTGACATAAACGTATTGGAATTGCGCGTTGCCGCGCGAGAAGGTCGGAAGGCCCGCGAAGCCCTCCAGCCGCACCGTCTCCCGCTCCGCATCGATCGGAAGGCTGTTGTCGGCAAAGTCTGCGCCGACGACGGCGCCGATCCGGCGAAGGGGCGTTGCCGCCTCGAAAACGAGATCCGTCCGGTCGCCGCCCGAAAGCTGGAACCGCACATCCGGAAAGGCGATCGCGATACGCCGGACGACGTCGGTGATCGCGGCGCTTTCGGCCCGCTCCGTCTTCAGGAACTTGAGACGGGCCGGCACCGCATGAAAAAGATCGCGGACTTCGACGACCGTCCCACGCCCGAGCGCTGCTGGCCGAGGGCCTTCGATCCGTCCGCCATTGACGGCGATCTCGTGCGCGCCCTCCGCGCCGCGCGCACGCGACTTCAAAAGCAGCCGCGCCACCGACCCGATCGAAGGAAGCGCCTCGCCGCGAAAGCCGAGGGTCGCGATGGCGTGGAGATCGTCCAGGAGCTTCGACGTGCAATGGCGCCGCACCGCGAGCGGCAGCTCGTCCGAGGCGATACCGGCGCCGTCGTCGACGACTCTGAGAAGGCTTTTGCCGCCTCCGGCCGTCACGATCTCTATGCGCGTCGCTCCGGCGTCGAGAGCATTCTCGACAAGTTCCTTGACGACGCTCGCTGGCCGCTCGACGACTTCGCCGGCGGCGATCTGGTCGATGACGGTTTCGGTGAGCTGGCGGATCGGCATCGTGGCGGGAACCTCTTCGAGGCGCGCCGCGATGGCAGAACCTTCCAGAGGTCTAGGGCGTCGGCGCGGGGCATGCAAACCTCCGCGCCGAAAGGCCTGTGGTCGGTGTCGTCCCCGTCAGTTCCGCTCTTCCAGCATCACGAAGACGGAGCGCGCCTTCACCACGAGCTCGTTCTCATGATCGACCGCGCGCGGCTCCAGGTCCGGCCAGTCGGACTGGATGTAGAGCTGGAAATGCGCGCCGTCCCGCGGCGGCGGCATGCGGACATGGGCATCGTCGTGCGAGCCGTTGATGTAGATCACCGCGCGCTCGCTCTCGGTCTCGTCGGCCTCTTCGCGCGGCGCGTAGACGCTCATGCCGATGAACCGGCGCTTGCCGTCGTTCCAGTCGCCCTCCGAAAGGGCCTCGCCGTCTTCGCGGAGCCAGACGACGTCGGGCATGTCGCCGCCCCTCACCGTGTCGCCGGTGAGGAAGGCGTCGGCGTTGAGCGCGGGGTGCTCGCGGCGGAGCTTGGCGAGCTTGGCGGTGAACTCGATCAGAAGCTGGTCGGCGTTTTCCCAGTCGAGCCAGGTGATCTCGTTGTCCTGAGCATAGCCATTGTTGTTGCCGCCCTGCGTGCGCCCGAACTCGTCGCCGGCGACGATCATCGGATTGCCGCGCGCGACGAGGAGCGTGGCGAGCAGCGCCCTGATGTCCTTGCCGCGCGACTCGATGACGGCGGGATCGTCGCTGAGGCCCTCGACGCCGTTGTTCCAGGAATGGTTGGAATTGTGGCCGTCGCGGTTATCCTCGCCGTTCGCTTCGTTGTGCTTCTCCTCGTACATGGCGATGTCCGCCAAGGTGAAGCCGTCATGGGCAGCGATGAAGTTGACGCCGACCGACGGCGTCCGGCCGTCGTGGTTGTAGAGATCGGCCGAGCCGGCAAGGCGGGTCGCCAGAGCGCCGATCATGTGATCCTCGCCCTGCCAGAACTTTCGCACGTCGTCGCGGAACTTGTCCTGCCATTCGAACCAGGGCTTCGGGAAGTTGCCGACCTGGTAGCCACCGGGGCCGACGTCCCAAGGTTCGGCGACGTGGATGCGGTCCTTCAGGACCTCGTCGGCCATCAGCATCTTGAAGAAGGGCGCATCGTGGCTGAAGCCGTCCGGCAGGCGGCCGAGCACGGTGCCGAGATCGTAACGGAAACCGTCGATGCCGGTCGTCTGGACCCAGGTCCGCAGCACGTCGACGAACATCTTCGCCACCGGCTCCTTATGCGTCGCGAACGTGTTGCCGGTGCCGGTGTCGTTGATGAGAAATTCCGGCTGGTCCGGCACTTCCCGGTAGTAGAGGAGATTGTCGAGGCCGCGGTAGCAGATCGTCGGTCCGACGTCGGAGCCCTCGCCCGAATGGTTGAAGACGACGTCGAGGAGGACGCGGATGCCGCGCTCGTGCATGGCCTCGACCGCCCTGCGGATCTCGGCGAGACCGCCGGGCGAAAGGCGGGGGTCGGGTGCCATGTGGGTGATCGGATTGTAGCCCCACGCGTGTGTGAGGTTGTTGAGCATCAGATGGCCTTCGTCGATCCAGGCCGCGAGCGGCATGAACTCGACGGTGTCGATCCCGACGCGGGCCAGATGGTCGAGGAACATCGGCTCGGCGAGGGCCGCGACGGTGCCCTTCAGCTCGGCCGAGATCTCGGGATGGCGCTGCGAAAAGGCGCGCACGCTCATCTCGTAGGTGAGGCCGGGGGCCTTGAACGGAAGACACGTCGCGTCGCGCGCGATATCGACGACGACGGCGCGGGGGATGAAGGCGGCCGAATCGAGCTCGCGCTCCGGCGGAGCGGTGAGGCCGGGCTGGTAGATGAAGGGACGGTCGAGTTGGATCGCGTAAGGGTCGACCAGAAGTTTGGAGTAGTCGAAACGGTGGCCGGCCTTCGGATCGAACGGGCCCTTTGCCCTCAGCCCGTAACGGGCGCCGGCGGCAAGGCCGGGAACGAAGCCGTAGCGCGTGCCACCTTCGGTGCCGGAGAGTTCGAGCCGGTCCGTCTCCTGAGTCCCTGCCTCGTCGAACAGGCAGACCTCGATCGCATCGGCATTTTCGGAATAGACGGCGAAATGGATCCCGCCATCGTCGATGGTCGCTCCGAGCGCGGCCGGCGTGCCACGTTCGGTCGTGATGGTGTTTGACATGAAGGTCCCGTCTGAAAGGATAAAGGTCTCGTCAGGTGATCACGTCGGGTTCCGAGCGTCCCGTGCGTTTTTTGATCTCGCCGATAACATCGGCGGTATCGATGAGTTCCGCGAGCGCCTCCTGCGGTGCAACATTGTGCCTTGTTGAATCGGGTTCGTAGCGTTCGATATAGACGCGCAAGGTGGCACCCTTGGTGCCGGTGCCGGAGAGGCGGTAGACGATCCGCGAGCCGCCGGAAAAGAGAATCCGCACGCCCTGGCCTGTCGAGATCGAGCCGTCGATCGGGTCCTTGTAGGAAAAGTCGTCCGCCTCCGAGACGACGAGCGTGCCGAAGCGCTGGCCGGACATCGAGGCGAGACGGTCTCGAAGCGAGCCTATGAGGCCGGCGGCGGCCTTGGAGTCGATCTCCTCGTAGTCGTGGCGCTGGTAGAAGGTGCGGCCGAACTCGCTCCAGTGGCTCTCGACGATCGCCTTGACGCTTTCGCCGCGCTCGGCGACGACGTTGAGCCAGAGGAGCACGGCCCAGAGACCGTCCTTTTCGCGCACGTGGTCGGAACCCGTGCCGGCGCTCTCCTCCCCGCAGATCGTCACCTTGCCGGCGTCGAGGAGATTGCCGAAGAACTTCCAGCCGGTCGGCGTCTCGAAGAGCGGAAGGCCGCGCTTTGCGGCGACGCGGTCCGCCGCCTGGCTCGTCGGCATCGAGCGGGCGATTCCGGCGATTCCCTTGGCATAGCCGGGCGCAAGATGCGCGTTCGCGGCAAGGATCGCCAGCGAATCGGACGGCGAGACGACGATCCCCTTGCCGACGATGAGGTTCCGGTCGCCGTCGCCGTCGGAGGCCGCGCCGAAATCAGGCCCGTCTTCGTCCATGAGCTTGGCGATGAGATCGGCGGCATAGACCGCGTTCGGATCGGGATGGCCGCCGCCGAAATCTTCGAGCGGAATGCCGTTGACGACGGTGCCGGCGGGCGCGCCCAGCAGCCCCTCGATGATCGCCTTGCCGTAGGGTCCCGTGACGGCGTGCATTGCGTCGAATTCGAGGCGGAAGCCGCCCGCGATCATGGCGGCGATCTTGTCGAAATCGAACAGCGTCTGCATCAGCTCGGCATAGTCGGCGACTGGATCGACCACCTCGACCACCATCGCCTCGATCATAGTCTCGCCGAGGATGGAGAGGTCCGGCGCCGGCGCATCGGAGATCCGATATTCGGCGAGCGCGCGCGAGCGCTGGTAGGTCGCCTCGGTGATCGCCTCGGGGGCGGGGCCGCCGTTGGCGATATTGTACTTGATGCCGAAATCGCCGTCCGGGCCGCCCGGATTGTGGCTCGCCGACAGGACGATGCCGCCGGCGGCCTTGCGCTTGCGGATGAGGTTCGAGGCGGCGGGGGTCGACAGGATGCCGTCCTGCCCGACGACGACCCGGCCGAAGCCGTTGGCGGCGGCCATACGGATCGCGATCTGGATAACCTCGCGGTTGAAGAAGCGCCCGTCGCCGCCGATCACGAGGGTCGCCCCTGCGTCGCGCTCGGCAACGTCGAAGATCGACTGGAGAAAGTTCTCCGCATAATGCGGCTGCTTGAAATGCGGCACCTTCTTGCGCAGTCCGGACGTGCCCGGCTTCTGGTCGTCGAAGGGCGAGGTCGCGACGGTCAGGATCATGGCGTCACATCTTTCGTCAGATCACGGTAAAGTTCGGCATAGCGGGCAGCGCTCGTTGCCCAGCCGACATCGGTCGCCATGCCCCGCTTCTGCATGGCTTGCCAGAGCGGTTGATCGGCGTAAAGGCGCAGCGTCTTGGCGATGGCGTCTAGGACCGGCCGCGCGGCGACCTCCGAGAAGATGACGCCGGTGGCGACTCCGGCCGACCGGGCGGCGAAGTTGGCGTCGATCACGGTATCGGCGAGGCCGCCGACGCGGCTGACGACGGGAATGCAGCCGTAGCGCAAGGCGTAGAGCTGGGTGAGACCGCAGGGCTCGAAGCGCGAGGGGATAAGCAGCGCGTCGGCGCCGGCCTGCACCTTGTGCGACAGGACTTCACTGTAGCCGATGCGTATCCCGATCTGGCTGGGATGGCGGGCATGGGCGGCGTGGAATGCGCCCTCGATCATGCGGTCGCCGGACCCAACAACGACGAGACGCGCGCCGAGAGCGACGATCTGGTCACAGAGGCTTGCCAGAACATCCATGCCCTTCTGCCAAGTGAGCCGGCTCACCACCGCCAGAATCGGCGTGTCATCGTGCAGGAGGCCAAATTCCGCCTCGAGGGCGCGCTTATTCGCCCGACGGGTCTTTAGCGTCTTTGCCGTGTACGTCTTGGCGATCAACGGGTCCGCCGTCGGGCTCCACACATCGGTGTCGATGCCGTTGACGATCCCCGTCAGCCGGTCGCCGCGTCCTCTGAGAAGACCTTCGAGGCCCATCCCGCCCTCGGGGGTGAGTATCTCGTCGGCATAGGTGGGGCTGACCGTCGTCACGGCATCCGCGGCGTGAAGTCCGCCCTTCAGGAAGCCGACGCCGCCGTAATACTCGACGCCCTCGATCGACCATGCCGCGTCCGGCAGGCCAATCTTTGGAAAGACTTCGAAAGGGAAGCTGCCCTGGAAGGCGAGGTTGTGGATCGTCACCACCGTCTTGACGGGAGGGTGGCTGGCCGAGAAGCGGATATAGACAGGAGCCAGCGCCGCCTGCCAGTCGTGCGCGTGAAGGATGTCCGGCCGGTAGCTTTCGATCGCGCCTTCCGCGAGCAGTGCGCCCGCTTTCGACAGAGCCGCAAAACGCGCCCAGTTGTCCTCGTGATCCTGCCCGCCGGACGTGATATACGGCCCGCCCGGCCGGTCGAAGAGATGCGGCGCGTCGAGCACGAAGAGATCGAGCCCGTCCTTTCTCAATGCGAGCACATGCGAGACGCCGCCGAACAGTTCCGGGATCGTCAGGACCCGTTCCGTCGCATCCTTGCCGATCTGCCGCATCATGTCCGGATAGGCCGGCACGAGGTTTCTGACGGCGATGCCCTGATGGCCGAGCGCTGCGGGCAGGGCCCCCACGACATCCGCAAGTCCGCCGGTCTTGATGAAGGGGTAGATTTCCGACGCGACGGACAGAACGGATGGGTTCATCGAGACTGGAGCCTGTCGATCATGGATTTCGTCACGAGGCAGACCCCCTCTTCGGTCCTGCGGAAACGCTGCGCGTCGAGTTCGGGATCTTCGCCGATGACCAGCCCGTCCGGGATGTTGACGCCACGGTCGATGACCGCCTTGGTGATCCGCACGCTCCGGCCGATATGAGCGTGCGGGAGCACGACCGCGTGGTCGAGCATCGAGTAGGAGCGCTGGCGCACGCCGGTAAAGAGCAGCGAGCGGCGCAGGTGTCCGCCCGAGATGATGCAATCGCCCGAGACGAGCGAGGAGACGGCCGAGCCGCGTCGTCCATCCACGTCATGGACGAACTTCGCAGGCGGCGTGATCTCCGCATAGGTCCAGATCGGCCAGTCGCGATCGTAGACGTCGAGCGCGGGCACGACGTCGGTGAGATCGATGTTCGCCCGCCAGTAGGCGTCGACGGTCCCGACGTCGCGCCAGTAGGCGTCGCTCTCGCCAGCCGAGCGGACCACGGAGCGGTTGAAGGAATGCGCCTGCGCCTTTCCGTGCTTGACGACATGAGGGATGATGTCCTTGCCGAAGTCGCGCGCCGAGCTCGGATCGGCCGCGTCCCGCCGGAGCTGGTCCATCAGGAACTTGGTCTCGAAGACGTAGATGCCCATCGAGGCGAGCGCGGTGTCCGGACGGCCGGGAATCGACGGCGGATCCTTCGGCTTCTCGATGAAGTCGGTGATGAGCCCGGTCTCGTCGACATGCATGACGCCGAAGCCGACCGCCTCCATGCGCGGGACCTCGAGGCAGCCGACGGTGACGTCCGCGCCCGCGTCCACATGCGCCTGCAGCATGATCTCGTAATCCATCTTGTAGACGTGATCGCCCGCAAGGATGACCATGTATTTCGGCGCGTAGTCCTCGATGATGTCGATGTTCTGGAAGACGGCGTCGGCGGTGCCCGCATACCATTGGTCTTCCGACACGCGCTGGCTGGCGGGGAGCACGTCGAAGCTCTCGTTGCGCTCCGGGCGCAGGAAGTTCCAGCCGCGCTGGAGATGGCGGATGAGGCTGTGCGCCTTGTACTGCGTCGCGACGCCGATGCGCCGGATGCCCGAATTCAGCGCGTTCGAGAGCGCGAAGTCGATGATGCGCGTCTTGCCGCCGAAATAGACCGCGGGCTTGGCCCTGTTGTCGGTCAACTCCATCAGCCGCGAGCCGCGACCTCCGGCGAGGACGTAGGCCATGGTGTCGCGCGAGATCGGTGCATATCGCTTGATGTCCGTCATGTCGTCATCCTCCCTTGAGCGTCTCGGCGGTCAGCCTCGCCGCATCTGTGGCCTGCCGCGGTCGCCGGTGTGTCCCGACGTGTCCGCCTCCGTTCCTGAAAGGCCGCCGGAGCACTCCGACGGCAGATAGACGTGCTGGGTGAGGCTTCCACGATGGGACGGCCGCTGGGAAGGGAGAATCGCATCGCGGGTGCGTGTATCGCACCGAAACCCGCGCTTTGGGCCCGGCGGGTGGGGACATGGACCTGCCGGAGGTGCGCACCAGCGCCCGAAGACGGCGGCGCGCATCCGTGCCTCAGCGGCCGGAGCCGGCGTTCCAGATGTCCTTGGCATATTCGCGGATCGAGCGATCCGACGAGAACCAGGACATGCGCGCCGTGTTGTGAACGGCCTTTTCCGCCCAGCCTTCCGGCGTGCGCCAGAGATCGTCGATGCGACGCTGCGTCCTCCAGTAGGCCTCGAAGTCGGCCGCGATCATCCACCAGTCGTTGTTGTAGAGATTGGAGACGAGATTGGCATAGCTGTCCGGCTGTTCCGGAGAGAAGACGCCCTTGGCGATCGAATCGAGCGCCGAGCGCAGGATCGGCAGGTTCTCGATGATCGAGCGGCCCGAATGCGCCTCGCGCCGTCGCTTGGCGACCTGATCGGCGGTGAGACCGAAGATGAAGATGTTGTCGTCGCCGAGATGCTCCAGCATCTCCACATTCGCGCCGTCGAGCGTCCCGATGGTCAGCGCGCCGTTGAGCGCGAACTTCATGTTGCCGGTTCCCGAGGCTTCGAGGCCGGCCGTCGAGATCTGCTCCGACACGTCGGCCGCCGGCATGATGATTTCGGCAAGGCTGACATTGTAGTTCGGGATGAACACGACCTTGAGGAGGTTCTGCACCGAGGGGTCGGAATTGACGACGCGGGCGACGTCGTTGGCGAGGCGGATGATCTCCTTGGCCTGCACGTAGCTCGGCGCCGCCTTGCCCGCGAAGATCTTCACGCGCGGCTGCCAGTTCTTCTCGGGATGCGAGCGGATCTGATCATAGAGGGCGATGGCCTCGACGATGTTGAGGAACTGGCGCTTGTATTCGTGGATACGCTTCACCTGGATGTCGAAGATCGCGGACGGATCGACCGAGATCGCCAGCCTGTCCTCGATCACCGTGGCGAGGCGCATCTTGTTCTCACGCTTCACCGCCATGAAGCGCTCGCGGAACGAAGCGTCGCTCGCCAGCGCGTCGAGATCGGCGAGCTTCTCGATATTGTCGAGGAACGCCGGGCCGATGGCGTCGATCGCAAGGGACGTGAGTCCGGGATTGCACTGCATGAGCCAGCGCCGCGGCGTCACGCCGTTGGTCTTGTTCTGGATGCGGGTCGGGTAGAGCGCGTGCAACGAATGGAAGACCGTCTGCTTCATCAACTCGGTGTGCAGCGCCGAGACGCCGTTGATCGTGTGCGACCCGACGAAGGCGAGCTGGCCCATCCGCACGCGGCGCCCGTTGTTCTCGTCGATCAGCGAGATCGCGGCGATCTCTCCGTCGCCGAGGTTCTTCTGAGCAGCCTCCCGGATGGTCTGGGCGTTGATCGCGTAGATGATCTGCATCTGGCGCGGCAGGAGCCGCTCGAAGATGTGGATCGGCCAGGTCTCCAGCGCTTCGGGAAGCAGCGTGTGGTTGGTGTATGAGAAGGTGTTGCGGGTGACCGTCCAGGCCTCGTCCCAGGCCATGCCGTGGACGTCGACGAGAAGGCGCATCAGCTCGGCGACCGAGACGGCCGGATGCGTGTCGTTGAGCTGGATCGAGACCTTATCGGCAAGATTGGCGAGGCTGTCGAAACGCTTCAGGTGATGACGGATGATGTCCTGCAGCGAGGCGGAGGAGAAGAAGAACTCCTGCCGCAGGCGCAATTCCTGTCCGGCCTGATGGGAGTCAGCGGGATAGAGGACGCGGGTAATCGCCTCCGCCCTGTTCGCCTCGCGCAGGGCGCCGATGTGGTCGCCCGAGTTGAACGCGTCGAGAAGGATCGGGTCCATCGACTGCGCGCTCCAGAGCCGCAGCGTGTTCACGTGGTTGCCGCGCCAGCCGACGATCGGCGTGTCGTAGGCGACGGCGAGAACCCGCTCGGCCGGCCGCCACACCTGGCGCGGCGGCCTGCCGGCCTCCTCGATCATCGAGACCTTGCCGCCGAAGCCGATCTCGTAGGACCGCTCGCGGCGCTCGAATTCCCAAGGATTGCCGTGGGTAAGCCAGGTCTCGGGCAGTTCCACCTGCTCGCCGTTGGAGATCTCCTGGCGGAAGAAGCCGTGGACGTAGCGGATGCCGTAGCCGAAGGCCGGAACGCCGGTCGAGGCCATCGATTCCATGAAGCAGGCGGCAAGGCGCCCGAGGCCGCCATTGCCGAGAGCCGCGTCCGGTTCGAGAAGCTCGATGAGGTCCAGTTCAACGCCGTAGACCGCAAGTGCGTCGTGAACCGCCTGCGTCAGCCCGAGATTGGAGATGGCGTCGCGCAGGAGGCGGCCGATCAAGAATTCCATCGACAGGTAGCACACCCGCTTCGGCCCGCCGTCGAGGGTCTTGGCGTTCGATGAGAGCCAATGGTCGATGATGCGATCCCGCACCGCGAGCGTCGTCGCCTCCAGCCAGTCGTGGCGGCGCGCCCCGTTCGGGTTCTTGCCGATCGCGTAGGTCAGCTTCTCCGCAATCTCCTTGGCAAGCGAAGCGCTGTCGTTGCGGCGCGGCACGGGCTTGGGCGCCGCCAGTGCCTCGTCCTTCGGCACGATGCGCGGTTCGGGGGCAGGGGCTGGGATCGTGACGCCGTCGAAGGCAGAACTCATGGTCTGTTCCTCATGTCGCGGATTGCATGGACGAGGCCGGCGGTCGAAGCGTCCCGCCCCGTGGTATCGGCTTCGCCGGTGATGACGGGCAGGAGATCGGTAGCAAGTTCCTTGCCGAGTTCGACACCCCACTGGTCGAAAGCGTTGATCCCGAAAAGCTGCGCCTCGACGAAGACGCGGTGCTCGTAGAGCGCGATGAGGCGCCCCAGCGAAAACGGGTCGAGGCGGGCATGTAGGATCGTGATCGATGGACGATCGCCGGGAAAGGTCCGGTGCGGGGCGAGGCGCTCCGCCTCGTCGGCATCGACGCCCTTGTCGATCAATTGGCGCTCGGCCTCCTCGAAGCTGCGCCCACGCAGGAGAGCCTCGCTCTGGGCGATGCAGTTGGCAATCAGCAGATCGTGATGGTGCGACAGTTCCGGCTCGTGCCCGTTGGCCGCGACGATGAACTCGGCCGGAATGGCGTCGAAGCCCTGATGGAGGAGCTGGTAGAACGCGTGCTGACCGTTCGTCCCCGGCTCCCCCCAGACAAGCGGCCCGGTCGGCGTCGGCACGGGGAGTCCGTCGAGCCCGACCTGCTTGCCGTTCGATTCCATGTCGAGCTGCTGGAGATAGGCGGGAAAGCGCAGCAGACGCTGGTCGTAGGGCAGGATCGCCCGCGACGGATAGCCTTGCGCGACGCGGTGCCACCAGCCGGCAAGGCCGAGGAGGACGGGGAGGTTGCGCTCCATCGGCGTGGCTTGGAAGTGGCGGTCCATGGCGCGGGCGCCGGCGAGGAACTCGCGAAAGCGCGCCTCGCCGATCGCCATCATCAGCGGCAGGCCGATCGCGGACCAGATAGAGTAGCGCCCGCCGACCCAGTCCCAGAAGCCGAAGACCCGAGTGGGATCGATGCCGAACGCCGCCACCTTGTCGAGCGCCGTCGACACCGCGCAGAAATGCGCGCCCACCGCCTCGTCCCCGAGCGCGTCGGCGATGAAGGCGCGGGCGGTGCCCGCATTCGTCATGGTCTCGATGGTCGTGAAGGTCTTCGAGGCGACGATGAAGAGCGTCGTCTCCGGATCGAGGGCCTTCAACGTGTCCGCGATATGGGCGGCGTCGACATTCGAGACGAAATGCGTGCGGGGGCCGTCGTGGAAGGGTGCAAGGGCAAGCGTCGCCATGACCGGCCCGAGATCCGACCCGCCGATGCCGATGTTCACGATGTCGGTGAAACGTTTCTCCGTAAAGCCGCCCGTGGCACCCGAGCGCACCGCTTCGCAGAAGGCGCCCATCGCCGCAAGAACCGCCTCCACCGCCGCGCCGACCAACTGCCCGTCCGCTGCGAACTCGTCCTCGGGACGGCCGCGCAGCGCCACGTGCAGAACCGAGCGCTTCTCCGTCGCGTTGATCGGCGCTCCCGCGAACATGGCGTCGCGCCTGCCCTCGAGATCCCGCTCCCTGGCGAAGGCAAGGAGGGCGGCGAGGTCGTCCGCGCCGAGCGCGCATTTCGAGAGGTCGAGAAGGAGATCGTCGAGCGCGTAGGAGAGCGTCTGGAAACGGTCCGCGTCCGCCCCGAACCTGTCGCGAATCCCAAGGGCCATCGCCGCCTCGCCGCGGAGGCGAAGCGTTTGTGTCGCGAGAGCGATGGCCGACTGGGCCTGCCTCGAGCCGGGTGGGGGAGAGGCAATGATGGAGGTCACGTCGTCATCCGTCTCAAAAGACCGCGTTCGACCGGGCGAGTCGGCGTCGGCCAGCATCGTCGCACATCAGGATAAAGGCAT
>JACMIV010000183.1 GCA_014380965.1 Rhizobiaceae bacterium
ACGGCCAATCTTCTCGCTCGCGATCTCGGACTGCCGCTTTCGCTCGATGCCGCCATCGCCGGGCTTTCGAACCTCAGCCCGCGGCAGATCGACGTCGGCGCGATGAACGGGCGCATCTATCTCCACAAGATCGTCGTCGGCTTCGCGCCCGGCGTCGCCCTGCAGCGCGAGAAGATGCGCGAGCGCAAAGGGCTGGCGGCGACCGTCGAGTTCTTGCGCTATTTCGCCGGCAAGATCACGAAGCCGCGCAGCGTTACGCTCGATGTGACCATCGGCGAGGGTCCGTGCGTCACCCGGCGCCTGCGCTCCATTGCCGTGGCCAACAACACCTATGACGAGGGCCTCGGCCGGATCTTCGCACGCAAGCGGCTCGACCGCGGCGTCTTCGGCGTCTACCTGATCCACCGGTTTACGCTCGCCGACCTCCTGCGCCTGTCGGCGGGAATGCTGATCGGCCGGTGGCGCCGGGATGCAGCGCTTGCCATCGAGACCGCAAGACATGTCGAGATCGCGGGCCGGCAGATCTCGGTGCAGGCGATGATCGACGGCGAGGTCGACACCGTCGACATGCCGCTGCGCTTCGACATCCGTCCAGCCGCGCTGACCGTGCTCGCTCCCATCGTCGCCGTCGAGGGCAGCCAAGACTCGGCGGACGGGGGCTTGCCCCGGGGCGCGCCGCCTGCGATGGCGACGGCCTGATCATCGCGACGGGCCCTGTGCGTCCCGTGCGATCTCTCGAAGGAAGGCGGAGGCGGCGGAACGCCGTCGCGCCGCATGTGAGGCTCGATGCGCATCGTTCATCTGTCCGACCTCCATTTCGGCCGCCACGACCAGCGCCTTGCCGATACGCTCGCGGGAGACGTCGAGGCGCAGAAGCCCGACCTCGTCGTCGTCAGCGGCGATTTCGCCCAGATCGGCAGCCGCCGGGAGTTTGCCGCCGCACGTGCGTTTCTGGATACGCTGCATGCGCCGGTCTTCGCTGTGCCCGGCAATCACGACGTGCCGGCGCGCAACCTCCTGAAGCGATTCGCCGACCCCTATGGCCGCTACCGCCGTTTCATCGCGAGGGACCTCGAGCCCTATCTCGAGCAGGGCGGCGTTGCGATCGCCGGCATCAAGACCTCGCGCCGGCTCCGGCTCGGCTGGAACTGGGCGGAAGGCTCCATCAGCCGTCGCCAGCTTGACCGACTCGAAGCAAGGTTCGCGGCGGCGCCTCGGTCCGCCGTTCGGATCGTCGTCGCGCACCACCCCTTGATGCTGCCGGAGGCGCCGGTGCCGATGCAGGTCGTCAAGCGGGCCGATCTCGCGCTCCAGACCTTCGCGCGGCTCGGGGTGCGTCTCGTTCTATCCGGCCATTTCCACATGTCCTACGTCCGGCGCCACGAGCCCTCGGGCGCAATCGTTGAGGCCGTTCCCGCGGGACCGCAGGCGGCGGCATCGCCCATTCTCATCGCACAGGCCTCCACCTCGATCTCGACCCGCCTTCGCGGCGAGCCGAACGCCTACAATCTCATCGACATCTCGGACGAGACGATCGACATCGCCGTGCGGGAATGGATCGGAAACGGCTGGATCACGCGGGAACGTGCCGTGGCGCCGGCGGGGCGGGGGACCGTCGCGGACCGCCCGTTCGAAGATCTCCATGCGACGGCCCCGAGGCCTGCACCCGGGGCGTTGGCGACGCGGACGGGTTCGTGACGCCGGCTCCTCGGAGGACGACGAGGAGAGGGCGCTCGACGAGCGCATAGGTCGCGATGCCGGCGATCACCGAGGCGACGATCGCCGTCGCCAGAAAGGCTGCGTTCCACAGCGGGTCCGCCGGCACCTCGCCCATGCTCCAGAGCCTTGCCAGAACCGGCAGGACGAGGACATGCGTCAGGTAGATCGAGTAGGACGCATTGCCGAGGAGGTGCAGTGCCGGCCAGTGCGGCAGACCGCGCGCCTTTTCGAAGAAGAGGGCGCCGGCGACGATCATCGCGGCGGGAATGCCGCAGGCGACGCTGCGCCAGAGGCCGATTTCCGCCATAGCAACGAGCGCTACGGCGGCGATGACGAAGACGGCGGCTGCAAGGCCTGCCCGAACCTCGACGCCCGCCCGATAGGCGACGCCGATCATCATCCCGGCGCCGAATTCGAGGATCAGCGGCATCGTGTAGAAGGCCGTCACGTCGCCGTACGGGATGAACTCGCGCACTGCCACCGCCGCTACGAGGACGCCCATGACGGCGGGAACACGCGCCTTTCCCGGCAGGAAGAGCGCCAGGGCAAACAGGCCGTAGAAGGCCATCTCGTAGTTCAGCGTCCAGCCGGGAATGAGGAGGGGCAGGGTCTCGTCGAAAGCCGGATGCTGCATCGGCACGAAGAAGAGCGAGGCGAGGAGATGCGGCCCGTCGTAGACGGCGCTCGACAGGAGATCGGGTCGAACGATCGCGACATATGCGACCAGCAGCGTCAGGAGCCAATAGAGCGGCACGATCCTCACGATCCGCTTCCAGGCGAAATCGAGCGGATCGACCGTCCGGCCCGCGGTCGTCCGGTAGATGATGAAGCCCGAGATCACGAAGAAGATATCGACCCCCGAGAGCCCTGCCTTCAGGAAAAGGAGAGGTGGCTCGCCCGTGAGACGCGAGAGGGAGTCTGCGGCATGGAAGACGACGACCATGAAGGCGGCAAGACCGCGCAGGTACTGTATGGAGACGATCATGCGGCGGGCGTCTTCTCTCTCTCTCTCCGGCCGCGCGTAGCCGTCCGTCCCGGTTGCGGCGTTCCATCTACGTGGCCGGGACCGTAAGTCCGGCTTCTCGAAAGGTGGCCCACGTTAATGGTTTGGAAAGCATGGCGCCGGATTTCCGCAGCGAGTGGTTAATCCGTGGCGGTCGACGTCGGGCGTTTCACCACGCTTCCGTCCGGCCGAGCGGAGGGAGCGGCAGACGATCAGGGACTGAAGACGAGGACCAGGAAGACGAAGAACATCACGAGGTGCACAGCGCCTTCCAGCACCGTCGTGCGCGGGCCGGAAAAAGTCAGCGTGTTGAGGATGAGGGTCGTCGCGAGCAGCACCATGTTGGTCATCGACAGGCCGAGCACGACCGGCTGGCCGGTCATGAGGCCGATGGCGAGCACCGCCGGCACCGTGAGGCCGACCGTTGAGGTCGCAGCGCCGAGGCATAGGTTGATGGCGCGCTGGAGTTGGTTGGCGGCGACCGCCTTCAGCGCCGAGATGCCCTCGGGCGTGAAGACGACGAGCGCGATGAGGATGCCGCCCAGCGCCGGCGGCGCGCCGAGGCTCGCAATGCCGTGGTCGAGGACCGCAGCAAGGCTCTTCGAGAGAATCACGATCGGCAGGATGTTGGCCAGCAGCAGCGCCAGATGCGGAAGGATCTTGGCCCTGCCGCCGTGCGCCGCGCCGCCCTCGCCCCCGTTCGCCGTATCGCCGTCTGCCGTCGAAGCATCCGGCTTCGGTGGGGCGGCCAAGCCAGGGCTTGGCGGGGGATAGATGAAGAAGGATTGATGCCGGCCGGTCTGGAGCACCAGGAAGATGCCGTAGAGCGCCAGCGTGAAGATCGAGAAGAACACCGCCTGGACGGCCGTCAGGCTGCCGTCGACCGTCGAGATCGTGAAGTTCGGCAGGACGAGGCTGATCGTGGTGAGCGGGATGATCACGGCGAGATAGGCCGAGGCCCCTTGCAGGTTGTAGGACTGCTGGTGATGGCGCATGCCGCCGACGAGAAGGCCGAGCCCAACGACGCCGTTCAGGACGATCATCAGAACGGCGAACATCGTATCGCGCCCGAGCGTCGAGGCTTGCTTCGCCCCGAGCATCACGGCCGCGATCAGCGCGACCTCGATGATGACGATCGAGAGTGTCAGGATCAGTGTGCCGTATGGCTCGCCGAGAATTTCGGCCAGCTCTTCGGCCTCGTGGACGACGCCGAAGGCGGACCAGACGATGATGCCGATAAGCCACGTGAAAAGACCCAGGGCGACGAGCGGATTGCCGATCTGTGCGAGCATGTCATAGCCGAAGAGGACGAACGCCCCCACCGTCGCCCAGGCGCAAACGAGTCTCGTCCAGCCGGATGCCATCATCCGCTTCTCCCGTGTTGCGTGTCGATCCGTGAGGGTGGCGATATGGCGCGGTGTGGCCGGGGCTCAAGGGTTTGGGCCGGGCATTTCCTGGCGATCTGGGGAGGTCCTAGGCGGTTCTGCGTGCAAGACGAGACGCATCCTCGCGTGACGAACTCGACCCTACCTGGCGCCTGGACCAAGATATATTCGAGGCATGGTCGCGACATGGATGAGGCGATCGACTGAAGCGACGAAAAGAACCGTGAGTTGAAACGCCGATACGCTTTCGGCTTCGAGCGCATCCTCGTCGCGCTGTCGGGAGGCGGGCTGTTTGTAATCTGCGACCATCCCAATCAAGCGGCCTACGCCCATCAGCGTCAACCGCTTGTCCGGATTGACGGCTATGTCTGTTCCCTTCGTCGAAGCCGATGCGGCGATCGTCCTGAAAACCATGTTTCAAAGCGCAAGGCGATGCGTGATGCGACCGGAAGTTTCGCATGACCAAACCGACGAAAATGCCCGTTGCAAAGATCGGCGACGATCAGCGCGAGGGACGACGAGAGCAGCGAGCAGGGCGAGGGGACACGTGTCGACGACATCGAGGCGCAGCGCGCGCGATGGGCAGACCTCGCCCGGGCGACGCTCGACGGCCGCCGCCCCGTCTCGATCTCGATCCCCGAGCGCGACCTCGCCAAGCTGAAGACACGGGCGGCGGCCGAGGGGATGCCGTACCAGACGCTGATCAATTCGACCTTTCACAAGTATGTGGCGGATCAGGATTGCGTTCTACTGTTCTGCGGCGGCGGCTGGTTCCGCACTCGTTGAAGCATTCTCGGCGTCCGTCTCAAAACATCCCGTTCGGATTGGCCGACGTTTCGGGCAGAACCTGCAGAACGTCCCAATGCTCTATGATCTTGCCGGACGCATCGAGGCGGAAGATGTCGATGCCGGCATAGTCGTGGATGCCCGGCCAGTGCTGGAGGCAATGCAACACCACCATGTCGCCCTCGGCAATGGCGCGCCTCACCTCGACACGCTTGCCCGGCCACTCGCGCGCCATGCGCTCGAAATAGGCGATGAACCCATTCTTGCCGGTCGCGACATGCGGGTTGTGCTGGATATACTCGTCGCCGACGTAACGCTCGACCGCCTCGGCCGGCCGGCAGTCGTTGAACATCAGCTCATAGAAGGCGATCACATTCGCCTTATTCCGCGAAAGGTCGGCCATGGTCTCCTCCCGATGGGCCGGAGGGGCGCATGGCCCCTCCGGCGTCACAACTTGCCCTCTTAGCCCACGCCCTGCACGAACCCGTCCAATACCCGCTTCTGCCCGGCCTTGTCGAAATCCACCGTCAGCTTGTTCCCCTCGACGACCGCCACCGTGCCGGGGCCGAACTTTGCATGATGAACGCGGTCGCCGGGGGCGAAGCGGCTCTCTTCCTCGGGGATGTCGGATTTGGCGACAAGCTGGCCCTCGATCTCGCGGGGGCCGCCGGCTCGGGCGGAAGAATAGAGGCCGGCGCCACGGCTGGGCGGCTGGTTGTGAGTGCGGGGGGTGGGTGGCTGGCGAGCGCTGCGGGAGAGGTCGATGCGGCCTGCGAAGCCGGAGCGCGCGCCGTGTCCTCTTCCTTCGACAGGGTCAGGATGAGGGAACTGTGTTTGCGGCGCGGATGAACGGGCGCTCTTCCGATCCGCGGGATCGCTCTGGTCGAAATCGGCATCGTCGACGCCGGCTTTCGCCGCGCTCTCACTGAAATAGCGGTCAGCCTTGGCGGCGATGTCCGGCCGTTTGACGCCGCCGGCGCCGCGCGGGTTCGCGCCGGTGACGCCGGTCTCGCC
>JACMIV010000184.1 GCA_014380965.1 Rhizobiaceae bacterium
ACCATGATGCTTGCGGCTCTGCCCGAAACTGTCGCCCGCGTCGTCGCCGATGCCGCATCGAAAGGCTTTCGCCTCGACGTCGTCGAAACCCGCAGCGCTGCCCGGAGCGTGGAGGACGCAGCGAGGGCGATCGGTACGATCCCCGCGCGGATCGTCAAATCGCTCGTCTTTCGCGGCCGGAACAGCGGCGCGGCATGCCTCGTCCTCGCTTCCGGTTCAGGCCGCGTCGACGAAGAGGCCTTGGCGCAGCATCTCGGCGAGGCGGCGATGCGCCCCGACGCGGACTTCGTGCGGGCAACCACGGGCTTTGTCATCGGCGGCGTCTCGCCTTTCGGTTCTATCCAGCCGCTGGCGACCTTCATGGACGAAAGCCTCTTCGATCACCCGACGGTCTGGGCTGCAGCCGGTTCGCCGCGCCACGTGTTCGAGGCGGTGCCGCTGCAATTGCGCAGCGCGACGCTCGCGCGCATCGTCAAGATCGGCTGATGGCTCGAGTCGTATCCGAAACGAATGATGCAATGCTCGCGCCGTGCCCTTTTCTCGATATCGATTCGGAACTGAAACGACTTCACGCGGATGGCCACACATGATCGAGGATACGATCGTCGCGCTGTCCTCGGGGGCGCTGCCGGCCGGCATTGCGGTCATCCGGATCAGCGGACCGGCCGCGCGCCACGCCCTCGAACAACTGACCGGCGCACCTCCCATGGCCCGCGAAGCGCGACTGCGCCGTGTCCGGAATGCCGCGGGTGAGACGATCGATCGTGGGATCGCTCTTCTCTTCGACGGTCCGAACACTGCGACGGGCGAGGACCTTTGCGAGCTTCACGTGCACGGCGGCCGGGCCGTCGTCGCGGCCTGCCTCGGGGCGCTCACCGCGCTGCCGGGCGTGCGACTGGCGGAGCCTGGAGAATTCACGCGCCGCGCCTTCGAGAACGGACGGATCGACCTTACCGAAGCGGAAGGGCTCGCCGATCTCCTTGGCGCCGAGACCGAGGGTCAGCGCCTGCGCGCCGTTCGCGATGCGGGCGGTGCCCTTCGAGCTCTCTACGAGGGTTGGATGTCGCGGCTCGTGAGGGCGCGGGCGCTTCTCGAAGCATCCTTCGACTTCACCGACGAGGGCGACGTTTCGGAAGACGTTTCCTTTGGCGTCCGTCCGATCCTTGCGAGGCTCCGGGCGGATATGAAGGAGCATCTTGCCGGGGCGCGGCGCGGCGAGATCCTGCGGCATGGCTTCCAGATCGTCATCGCTGGCGCGCCGAACGCTGGAAAATCCAGCCTTCTCAATGCTCTGGCAAGGCGGGACGTCGCGATCGTGTCGCCTGTTCCGGGCACGACGCGGGATGTGATCGAGGTCACGCTCGACCTTGGCGGCGTTCCGGTTCGTCTTGTCGACACGGCAGGTCTTCGCGCGACGTCCGATCCCGTCGAAATGATCGGAGTCGAGCGGGCGCAGGTGGCGATGTGGGAGGCCGATCTGGTGTTGTGGCTCGTCGATGCGAGCGAGAATGACGCGCTGACTCACGTGAAACAGCGCAATCCAGACGCTTCGTGGTCTCACCATGGCGGTATGGAGGATCGCGGACATACTCCCGCGCCGACCCTGCGCATCGCGACCAAGAGCGATCTTCCAGCGTCGATCGACCGATCGAAATTCGAACCTTTCGATCTCGCTCTCTCCGCCGAAAGCGGCGAAGGCGTGCCGGCTCTGATCGAGCGACTTGCGCAGGCCGCTCACGAAGCGGCTGGCGATCCGACTGCTCTTGTCCCGACCCGCATCCGGCACAGGGAGATCGTGATGGACGCACTTCGACTTCTGGAGGAAGAGGCCTTCGAGGCCGCGCCGCCCGAGATCCAGGCCGAGACTCTCCGCCGTGCGAGCGACCGGCTCGGCGCCCTCACCGGCCGCATCGGAGTGGAGGACCTCCTCGACGTGATCTTCTCGCAGTTCTGCATCGGGAAGTGATTCACGTGAGACGCGGGGCAGTCTGCCTCTCGATGCTCAGCTGGTATCCGCCGACATGCATTTTACGTAAGATACTGCGTCATAACGCTCTCTGGGGCAAAACAATCACGGCTTCCGTCTTATCAGCCGCTCGCCTGACCGGCGAAATCGATCTGGTCGTAGATCTCCGCCAAGGGCAGGTCAATTCCAATGGCCGACAGCGTCACCTGCGCCTCAAGACCGTCCAAGACGGCTTCCGTCCATTCGGCTCCACCCGACCGCGACCAGATGAGAATTCGGGGATGGCCGGGCTCGATGAAGACGATGTGCCGAAGCGACGACATCGATCTGTACTCTTCGATCTTGCGGAAGCGATCGAAGTTTC
>JACMIV010000185.1 GCA_014380965.1 Rhizobiaceae bacterium
GATGCCTGAAAGGCATAATCGTCGTACACGCCGTCCGCGGTGAACAACGCCGCCATGCCAGCCGCATCGCCTGCGTTCCACGCCTTCGCCCATGCCGCGACGATCGGCGGGAAACCGGCCGATGATGGGCGGGCCCAATTAGACTGCGCCATTGCCTGAGAACCGGACACGATCATGCCCACGAGGCCGATGAAGCCGACGAAACCGCCGAAAATGAGTTGCCGTTTGGAAATTGCCATACTTGCGTCTCCTCTTACCCGTCGCACCAGAACGTCAGCATTGCCTGTTCGAGAGCGGCCGAACGACTGCGGCCGCCCAGTCTTGCGTCGGATGTCGACGCGGCTCGAGCTAGTTTCAAAGTAAGCGTTCCGACACGATTTGTAGCGGGCCTTCGGTATCAAACGAAAGGAGAGTATCAATCCGACGTCTTTGACCAATATTCGCAGGCTCGGCCGATCGGCCTCGTCGTTAGTCCGCCGACGCTCGGCACGATAACATTCGGCCCCGGCGGGTGGAATTCCGACGAGGCAGGTGGCAGGACGCCACACGAAGTCTGGAACCTCTCCGCTAACGGCGCAGGATGCTGATCTCCCCGTCAGCCTCCATGTATGCCTCTCGAACCTCGCCGATGTCGGCGATGCCGTTCTTGCGCAGGTGCGTGATGAGCTCGGTCTTGCTCACGAGCTCGTCGCGCATGTTCGCGACGATCATCCGCCCGTCCTTGATGAGCATGACGGGCTCCGCGTCGAGCAGCCGCTCGACCGCTCGGAACCGGTAGCCCAGGCGGTCCACCACCCAGCTCCAGCCGAGCACCGTCGCCAACAGCACGACCGCCTCGGTCACCGTCGTCGCGTCGGCCATGAACCCCGGCCCCGCGATCTCGGCGATTAGCACGATGACCAGCACGTCGGTGCTGGCGATACTTCCCGTCTGCCGTTTCACCACGATCCGCAGCAGAGTGACGATCACGAAGTACATGATCGTGCCGCGCAGGATCATCTCGGCGAGCGATCGTTCCGGATTGAAAACTCCCTTCCAGTCCACCTCCCACAGCAAGGACTCCATCGTTCGCGTCTCCCGGGCCGCCCCCGACCTGAGCCCCGTCGCCGATGAGAGTCAAACCAGCCGCAGCAACGCGTCCGGCAACCGGGAAAAGGTCCTAGGTTTTGTTTTGCCGCTACGATCCGATAACTGTGGGGTAATGTCCGCTTCTGGGCGCTGAGCGGACGCGGCAAAGCGGCTGCGCCTTCAGCCCTCGGAGGGGTACAACCCTTCCGGTTCCGGATAGACCCAATCGTCTGGAAAGAAGTAGGTTTCGAAGACCATGGAAGTGCTCTCTTCGGTGCCGAAGAAGGCGAAATGATTCTGCCCCATCCAGCTTCCGCCTTGGATCATCGAGAAGCCACGGCGCTCGAACTCGGCAACCCGTTCCTCGAAGGGTGAGCCGTTGCAGTCGTACGCAATGTGATGGAGGCCTTCGCCATGGCTGTCGAGGAACTCCGAAAAGATCGTGTCGCCTGAAATCGGCTCGATGACCTCCCAGATCATCTGGCCGACCGCCGCGAAGCAGACCTTCATCACGAAGGGACTTGGACGCCCGCGATAGGTCTGGTTCGTCGTGTTGGTGGGGTCGAAAGTGTAGATCCGCCAGGGTCCGATGCCCAACGCCCATAATCCGGCGATGGTTCGGCGGGCGTCCCGGGTGACCAGGGCGATTTCGACCGCGTTCCCGAGGAACGGGTCGCCGCCCTGTCGTCCGCCCTCGGCCTGTCCGAGCGCCGTCTGCATGTTCCCGTCCATCAGCCTGGTCCTTTGCTTTAGCCGCAATCTCGACGCGGACGCTGGTCGGCCGTTGTCGCAAAAAAGCTAATCGATCCAGAGGCCGCGCGCGCGATGCCAATCCTCTAGCGCAACGTCGGGAAACTCGTCGAAGCAATGTTCGTCTGCGTCGATCTGAGGCTCGACCCAAGATGCCTTTGACGCCAGCATCATGTGGACGCCCGACCGCGCCTTCGGCA
>JACMIV010000186.1 GCA_014380965.1 Rhizobiaceae bacterium
CTGACGCCGGTCACCGTCGGCGGCGTCGTCGTTTCCAACGTCACGCTTCACAACGAGGACTATATCGCCGGCCGCGACTCGGACGGTGCGCCGATCCGCGAAGGGCGCGACACCCGCATCGGGGACACCGTGCTCATCCAGCGTGCCGGCGACGTCATCCCGCAAGTGCTCGACGTCGTCATCGACAAGCGGCCGGCGGAAGCCGAGCGCTATCCCTTTCCCGATCACTGCCCGGTCTGCCGATCGAAGGCGGAACGCGAGATCAACCCGCGCACGGGCCGGCAGGAATCCGTGCGCCGCTGTTCGGCGGGCCTCACCTGTCCGGCTCAAGGCCGCGAGGGGCTGAAGCATTTCGTCTCGCGCCATGCCTTCGACATCGTCGGCTTCGGCGAGACGTATATCGAGGCGCTGTTCGATGCGGGGCTCGTCCACCAGCCGGCGGACATCTTCACGCTCACCCACGGACCGCTGAAGGATGCGCTCGAAGCGCATCGCCGTGGGGTGTCCGAGGCGCGCCTGGCGACCAAAGGTGGCGTCGCGGCGAAGAAGCCGGCAAAGAAGCCGGAGAGCTCCAAGGCGATCGAGAATCTGCTCGCCGCCATCGACGACCGAAGAACGGTGGCGCTCGACCGCTTCATCTTCGCACTTGGCATTCCCGACATCGGCGAGAGCACCGCAAAGGCGCTGGCGCGTCACTTCGACGACGTCGAAGGCTTCGTAGCGGGGATCGGGCGTGCTGGCCGGGAGCTGCCGGGCGAAGCATGGCAGTCCCTATCGGCCCTCCGCGGCATCAGCGAGAAGTCGAAGAGTTTCGAGCGCCTGACCGCCGTTCCCGACGAGCAGCTGCAGGACGCGGATTGGGAGCCGCTGCGCGACGGCGATCTCGCCCTCAATTCGGCCCAGCGCGTCGCGCTGCGCGAACGCTACGGCGACGAGGCCGGCGTGCGGGAGGCGATCGCCGCCGCGAAGGCGACGGCGCCAGGCCCTGCCTATATCGCGCTGACGGCGGACAGCGACATCGGCACGGTCGCGACGCAGTCGCTCATCCGGTTCTTCGAGGAGGCCCACAACCGCACCGCCGTCGCAGCCCTTCTCGAAGCCGGCGTGAGAACCACGACCCTGCGGACGAAAGCGACCGCCTCCTCGCCCGTCGCGGGCAAGACGGTGGTCTTCACCGGCTCGCTCGAACGCATGACGCGCGACGAGGCGAAGGCGATGGCCGAGGCGCTCGGGGCGAAGGTCGCGGGCTCCGTCTCTGCGAAGACCGATCTCGTCGTCGCCGGGCCGGGGGCGGGATCGAAGCTCAAGAAGGCCGCGGAACTCGGCGTTTCGGTGATCGACGAGGACGGCTGGTTCGTCTTGATCGGGCGCAATCCGGCGGCTGGCGAGGGCGGCGACGCGACCGGGCCGAAGGGGTGAGCGGGACGGAAAAAATCGCTCGCCCGACCCATCACGAAACGCGATAGCTGACGTTGGCGAAGATGATTTGACATCGGAGGCTGCACGCCGCATCCGGGCGGATGTCATCGCTCACCCAGACTTGCGAATCTCCTTTGCCCGTTCCAGCAGCATCCCCTTCCTCCGAGGCCAAGGACGCGCTCCGCCGGATCTTTCCCGTGCTTCTCGCGGTCTTTCCCTTCGGCATGCTCTATGGCGCAGTCGCGGTCGAGGCAGGGCTGACGACCGCGCAGGCCATGGGCTTTTCGGCCGCGGTCTATGCGGGAGCGAGCCAGTTCGTGGCGCTGGAGATGATGGGGATCGGGTCGCCCGTCGCCGTCGTCGCCGTCTCGGTCTTCGCGCTGAACTTCCGGCACGTCCTCTATTCCGCCTCGGTCGGCCGGCAACTCGGCCGGTTCTCGCCGATCGAGAAGGCTGCGGCCTTCTTCTTCCTCGTCGATCCGGTCTTCGGGGAGGCGGAGGCTCGCGCGGCGCAAGGCCCACTGACGAGGACCTACTACTTCGTCTACTGCATCGTGCTCTACGTCAGTTGGCTCGTCTCGACGTTCATCGGTGCCGTGTTCGGCGGGCTCATCGAGGACCCCGCCATCTTCGGTCTCGACTTCATCCTGCCGGTCTATTTCCTGACGCTGCTGATGGGGTTTCGCGCCCGGGCGCGGTTCTATCCCGTCGCCGCGGCGAGCTTCGTGACCTCGACGGCGCTCTATCTCACCGTCGGGGCGCCGTGGCACGTCACGTTTGGGGCGTTGGGGGGCATCCTCTATGCCGTGATCGCAACGCCCGGAGGGACGACCCCCGCCGGCATCGGCAAAGGCGGCGAAGCGAACGCTGCCGGGGAGCCCGTGGGATGACCGACGTCTGGCTGTTGATCCTCCTTTGCGGCGTGCTGACCTATCTCACGCGAATCGGCGGGCATGTGGTGCTCACGCGCTTCGGCACGATTCCGCCGCGGCTGGAAGCTGCGCTCGACGCCGTGCCCGCGGCCGTGTTGACGACCATCGTCGCGCCGGTGCTGATCACCGGGGACTGGCCGGAACGGATCGCCATCCTCCTCTGCGCGCTTCTGTCTCTTCGCCTGCCGCTCATTCTCGTCGTCTTCCTCGGCGTCGCCTTCGTCGCCGGCGCAAGGGCCCTCGGCTTCTGACCGAGGCAGCGATTCGTCAGACGGGCGGCGGCGTCAGCCCGATCGTCTGGAGGACCGCTGCCTGCACCAGCATCACGGCGAGCCAGTGCATCGCATCCAAGGTCGCTGCGCCGAGCGGCGTCGCGCGGTAGACCGCGGTGACGGCAAGGACGGGGACGACGAAGCCGATCCAGATCACCACGGCCGAACCGATCGCCATGGTCCACTCGCCAGCTTCCGGCGGGGCGAGGATGAGTGCGCCAGCGAGGATCGAGGCCAGCCATGCCTCCGCAACGAAGACCGTCGCCAGAAGCGGGACGGGATTTGCGGCCATGGGCGGTGCCGTCGAGACGACCCGCCCGGCCGAGAGCACATGGTAGAGCGCGCCGACGCCGAGCCCGGCAACGGCGGCAAGGAGGATCGGGATGGCATTGAGGACGATGTAGATCATGGCGCGCTCCGTGCTCTCCTGTCCGGACGAATGGGATCATAAAGGACGAACGAGGATGCAAAGCCCGCTCGAGCTTCTTCTCGTTTGGCTAGGCTTGAGGGCGTTTCCCGGCGTCCTCAGCGCGCGAGCGCCCTCGTCGCCTCCTCGATACCTTTGAGGGTCATCGGGAACATCCGGTCTTCCAACGCCTCCCGCAGCATCTGGATCGACTGGGTCCAGTCCCAATGCTCGCGCCTGACCGGGTTCAGCCAGACCGACTTCGGCCATTTACGGGTGAGGCGATCCAGCCAGACGGCGCCCGGTTCGGCATTCCAATGTTCGACCGAGCCACCGGGCACGGCGACCTCGTAAGGGCTCATCGAGGCGTCGCCGACGAAGATCGCCTTGTAGTCGGAACCGTAGGTGTTGAGGATGTCCTCGGTCGCCACCGTCTCGGCGTGGCGGCGGCGACTGTCCTTCCAGAGCCGCTCGTAGGGGCAGTTGTGGAAGTAGAAGAAGTCGAGGTGCTTGAACTCCGAGCGCGCGGCCGAGAACAGCTGCTCCACCTCACGGACATGGTCGTCCATCGAGCCGCCGGAATCCAGGAAGAGCAGCACCTTCACCGCGTTGCGCCGCTCGGGGCGCGTCTTCACGTCGAGATAGCCGTGTTCGGCGGTCGAGCGGATCGTGCCGGAGAGGTCGAATTCCTCCTCCGCGCCCTCCCGCACCCAGCGGCGCAGGCGCTTCAGCGCGACCTTGATGTTGCGGGTACCGAGCTCGACGCCGTCGTCGAAATTCTTGAACTCGCGCCTGTCCCAGACCTTCACGGCGCGGCGGTGACGGCTCTCATCCTGGCCGATCCTGATGCCTTCCGAATTGTAGCCGTAGGCGCCGAAGGGCGAGGTGCCGCCGGTCCCGATCCATTTCGAGCCGCCTTGATGGCGGCCCTTCTGCTCGGCGAGCCGCTCCTTCAGCGTCTCCATGAGCTTCTCGAAGCCGCCGAGAGACTGGACGAGCGTCTTCTCCTCCTCGGTCAGATGCTTCTCGGCGAGCCGCCTCAGCCACTCCTCGGGGAGCTCGCGGGCATCGATTCCGGCCTCGCCGGACACCGCCTCGACACCCTTGAACACCTCGGCAAAGACGCGGTCGAACCGGTCGATGAAACGCTCGTCCTTCACAAGGCAGGAGCGCGCGAGATAGTAGAAGCCCTCGACGTCGTAGGTGACGAGGCCGGCCGAGACAGCGTCGAGGAAGGCGAGATGCTCGCGCAGCGTCACGGGGACGCCGGCGGCTTTGAGCTGGAGGAAGAAGGACAGGAACATGCGGGCAGGATAGGGCGGGGAGGGCGCGTTGTCATGAGGCCGCGCGCGGCTTCGGCGCTTGCCAAGCGTCGGAGCGACGGGTCAGATGGCGCCGACACGGAGAGACACAGCCTTGAAGATTCTCACGATCGTCCTTCTCGTCCTCGCCGGTGCGCTGGTGCTGGGTCTCGTCTGGCTCTGGACTCCCGACAAGCCGAGAGCCGATCTCGAAGCCTCGTATCTCAGATCGCCCGGCGATCTCGTCGATGTCGCAGGAATGCGCCTTCATGTACGCGACAACGGTCCGAGGGATGCTCCGGTCGTCATCCTCCTGCATGGATTCGGGTCGAGCCTCCATACGTTCGAGCCCTGGGCCCTGGCGCTCGGAGAGCGCTACCGCGTCGTGCGCTTCGACATGCCCGGCACGGGCCTTTCGGCCATCGATCCGCAAGGCGACTACACGGATGGGCGCAGCCTCGTCGTGCTCGAAGCGCTGATGGACCGGCTCGGGATCGCCAAAGCGACGCTCGGCGGCAATTCCATGGGCGGGCGGATCGCCTGGATGTTCGCCGCCGCCCATCCGGAGCGGGTGGACAAACTCATCCTCATCTCGCCGGACGGGTTCGCCAGTCCAGGGCTCGAGTATGGCAAGCGGCCCGAGGTGCCGGCGATGGTGATGCTGATGCGCTACGTCCTGCCGAAGCCGTTCCTCCAGATGAACCTTGCCCCGGCCTATGCCGATCCGTCGAAGCTGACCGAGGAGACCGTCACGCGCTATCACGATCTCATGCTCGCGCCGGGAAGCCGCGACGCAATGATCGCGCGGATGGGGCAGCTCGAACCGCAGGATCCTGCGCCGTTCCTGCGCCGGATTACCGCGCCGACGCTTCTCCTCTGGGGCGAGAAGGACGCGATGATCCCGGTCTCGAACGCGGCCGACTACGAGAGGCTGTTGCCG
This sequence comes from Rhizobiaceae bacterium, assembly GCA_014380965.1. GTDB lineage: Bacteria > Pseudomonadota > Alphaproteobacteria > Rhizobiales > Rhizobiaceae > Plantimonas. The sequence continues at coordinate 5,271 of JACMIV010000186.1, forward strand.
GATGCGAGGGTCGTCGTTCTGCCGAATCTCGGCCATGTGCCGCATGAGGAGGATCCGGCGACGGCGCTGGCGCCGGTCGAGGCATTCCTGAGCGGAGAGTAGGCGAGGCTGTCCTGCCCCAGACCGTCCCGAAGAGCAGGCCGGATGCCGTCCGAACCGGTCCGATCTTTCACCTCTGGTACTTGATGAACGGCGTCGCCGTGCCGATCCGGTCGTAGAGCCGCCGCGCCGTGGCGTTGCCCTCCTGCGTCATCCAGTAGACGCTGGGAGAGCCCTCTCCATCCGCCGCCGCGTAGACGGCCTCGATCAGCGCGCGGCCGACACCGGAGCCGCGCGCATGCGGGTCGGCGTAGAGATCCTGGAGGTAGCAGACGTTCTCGATGCGCCAGCAATGGCGGTGGAAGAGGTAGTGGACGAGGCCGACGGCCCTGCCGTCCTGTTCCGCGAGGAGCCCGCGATACTCGTTCGGGGCCTCGGAGCTGAGCCGAGCGAAGGTTGTCTGGTAGACCTGCTCGGCGACCGTCGTCTCGTAGAAGACGAGATAGGCGGTCCAGAGCCTGCGCCACTCGGACTCGTCGGTCGCGGTGAGCGGACGTATCGCGAGAGCCATTTCCTATCCCTGCCGTCGCGCCAGAAACGCCAGCCGTTCGAAGAGATGCACGTCCTGCTCGTTCTTGAGCAGCGCCCCGTGCAGCTTCGGCAGGACGTTCGTCGGGCTTGTCCGAAGGTCCCTCGCCTCGATGTCCTCGGCGACCAGCAGTCTGATCCAGTCGAGCGCCTCGGAGGTCGAGGGCTTCTTCTTGAGGCCGGGCTGCTCTCGAATCTCGTAGAACTGAGTCAGTGCCGCGCGGACGAGATCCTGCTTGATGCCGGGATGGTGGACGTCGACGATTCTCTGGAGCGTTTCGGCGTCGGGAAAGCGGATGTAGTGGAAGAAGCAGCGGCGCAGGAACGCGTCTGGCAGCTCCTTCTCGTTGTTC
>JACMIV010000187.1 GCA_014380965.1 Rhizobiaceae bacterium
CCGCCGGAGGTCGCGTCCGTTGAAGGGAGGCCGGCGGTCTGCAGAAGCTCGGAGCCGAGGAGAACGGAAAGATCGAATCCTGCCGGCGATGCATTGCGGGTACCCGCCACCAGCCCGGCGACGTCACCACCCGTAAAGCTTGTCCCGGGCGTGACGGTGGCTGCATCGCCGACCGGTCCCGCGACGGCGTCTTCGCCCTCGCGCGGCTGGCCGACGAAGATGTCGGCCATGCGAAAGGCGCCGGCCCTCAGCTTCGAGACGTCGAGCGGCAGGCCGCCGAGGGTCTCGATCTGGCCGCCGAGCACGAGGGCGTTCCCGGCGGTCGGCGCCTCGATCAGCGTTCCGTCCGGATTCTGCAACTGGACCAACGAGCGCAACGGGATCGATGCCGCGAACTGGCTGGCATACGACTGGAGGAAGCCGACCCATTGGTCGATCTTCTCGGTCGGCAGAACGCCGCTTGCCTCGATCAGTGCGCCGTCGAGCCGAACGATGACCAGCGGCGTGATCTGCGAGCGGGTGGCGAGATCGTTGACCTTCGCAAGCAAGGTCGGGCCCGTCTCGATCTCGGATGTGATCGAGGAGAAGCCGCGCACGCGCTCGGTGACGAGAGCCACGATCTGCTCGGCGCGGCCGTCATCGAGGAGCACTCCGGACAGGGTCAGGGCGCCCTTTGGCGAAACCGTATGGGCGACATCGACCCGCTCCTCGCTGAGGAGGTTCTCGATCTCGCTGCGCATCGTGTCGAGGACCGACAGGCGCACCCGCGCCTGCACGTCGAGATCGCGGGTCGCCGTCATGATCGCCCGCCGCTGGACCGGCTCCTCGACGAAGCCGGTGACGTAGATGATGCCGTCGACCTCCTGGCGGACCTCGACGGCATCGGTGAAATCGAAGGCGGCGATCGCCGAGCGCACAGTCTCGAGCTCGGTCTTGGCGATTTCTTCGGCCGAAGGATTGCGGTTGGCCGCCGAAGTCGAGGAGAACCAAATGCCGAGCGCGACCAGGGCGACGACGAGCGAGACGGGGATCGCGGTGTGCCAGGACCGCCAGCGAAGGTCGGCTGCGGCCGTCGCCCCTTTGACGCCGGGCGATGCGCGGCGCTTGCGCAGCGCTTCGGGCGCCTCGTCCTCGTTCGCCTCGGTGATGGACGCCCAATTGGCATTGCGGGGCCCTAGGGCGAAACGCGTGGTGCCGGCCGACACGATGTCGAGGGGTTCGAGCTCCAGCGCGTCGCCCTTGGCCTCGAACGTGACACCGTTCCGGCTGCGCAACTGTCCCGCGGCGCCGGCGATCTCGACCTTGCCGGAGCGGACCGCGATCTTCGCATGGCCGGCCATGAGGCTGACGTCGAAGATCTGGATGTCGTCGTCGTCGCTGGAGCCGAGCGTGTAATCGCCGTCGATCAGCGGAACATCGACGCCGGACTGGGTCCCGCTGAGAATCTTGAGGATGATACGGTTCGGTTCGCTGCCAGCCATGTCGTTGGCATCCTCATTCCCGGTTCGGCCCGATGGAACGGACCCATGAATCTCGTGCGAACCGACGGACAGATCTTCGATGACGGTGACGCCGCCGGGCTTTGGTCGTCGCTTGGCAAACAAGGATATCGCGCTGTGCCGCGCAAGGGGCATTACGGCAACAGAGCTAACACACGCGTTCCGCAAGCTCCAGTTTGCCACATCTATTCTGTTTGTGTTGTTGCGCTCGCACGCGGGAGGGCCGAAATTCGCAGACCGTCTCGGTTTTTTCGTAGCGTCACCTCCCTTGCTCCGTCCTCGGGATTGACGTCCGCCTCGACTTTGCATTTGCATGCGGTGGGCGGAAAAGCGCGAGCAAAGGGCCCGACCACCTTTCGGGAAGAGCCAGACCACTCGTGCAGGAAACGCGTCCGACGTGAGACAGTCGCCCCTCCATCAGACCGAGCGCCTACGCTACGCGCCCTCGTCGAGCTTCCTCGAGATGGAGGGCGAGGTGCAACTCGCCTTGAGCCGCGCGGCGACGCATCGCCTGCTGGGTCACAACGAGTTCATCTACCTCCAGGACGATGACGCGCAGTATCTCTACATCGTGCGCTCGGGCCACGTGCGCCTGTCCTATCTCCTCGAGGACGGCTCGGCGATCCTGTTCGGGATCCTGCCGCCAGGCGAGAGTTTCGGCGAGCTCGGCGTCTTCGAGAATGGCACGCATGGCGACATGGCGACATCGGTCGGCACGACGTCCATCCACTGCATTCCCGCCACGACCTTTCGCACGCTCGGCGCACGGTATCCGGCTCTCGACGTCGCGCTCGGCCGCACGATCGCCAGGCGCTATCGCTCCTATATCGCACTGACGCGCAATCTCGGTCTGAGAACGCTGCCGGCGCGGCTCTCGCAATGTCTGCTGCGCCTTGCCGACGGGCTCGGCTCGCGAATGGTCTATGCGGCGCGCGAGGTGCCTTATGTCGGCGCCTTCGTCACGCAAACCGATCTCGGGCTCATGGCACGCGGCGCGCGGGGCAACGTCAACAGGGCGCTGAAGATCTGGGAGAAGAGCGGCTGGATCGCCATTCGCGACCGGTGCATCCTGATCCTCGACCGGCCGAGCCTCGAAGCGCTCGCCTTCGAAGACGACCTCTGAGGGAGATCTGAAGAAATGGTTAGCAACGGCGCCGCTGGCGGCGATCTGCGCATGACGCAGCTTTCAGAAGCGCTGTTTTCCGGCGATGGGCCTGAAACGGCAGCGAAAATCGTCAGGCGCCTCGACGAGCTTGCGATCGCCGTCGACGGCGAGATCAAGAGCGGAGCCGCGCCGGACCGCTTTTCGGCCCTCACGGCGGTGGCAGCTTCCCTTGCGAGCGCGCGATCCATCATGATACCGTTCACGAAATAGCAAGCGTGAATACATGAGGCATTCCGCAAAGTCAGATCCCACTTGTCGTCCGGGAGTGCTCTTGGCAATGCGGACCGCGATGGTGCCGCGTTCGGCGCGTTGAAGGTTGACTGTGCCGTTCGTGACTGCGCGGCAACCAAGGCATGCAAAAACTGGCATGGCGATATCCGCATCGAGCCCCGTGGCGGCCCGGCGGCATGATGAAGTCCTGAAACCGACGCCGTCGTTTCGATCGGCGATCCTGACGAGTTGGAGAGCTTGAACCATGGCAGTGAACCCGACGGCCCCGATCTTCACGACGACGACGGCGCATGCGGCCGGCGCGTTCGCCACGCCCTACACCAACCGCGACGGTTTCGACCTGATCTGGCGGCAGAAGCAGCTTCAGGAGCAGATGACGCTCGTTGAAGCAGACATCCGCGAGATCGAGCAGAACGCCAACCTTTCCGACACCGAGAAGATGTTCTCGATGCAGATGGCGATGAACACCTGGTCGGCGATTTCCAACCTTCGCACCAACATGTTGAAGAGCGTCGCCGACACGCTGAAGAGCATCGCCCGCAACGTCGCCTGACACCGGGCATACGCCCCGGCGGCGGTTGCTCGCGTCTTCCGTGTTTCGAACGCCGGCGCCGCGATGGGGCCGGCGTTTCCAGTTGACGACCTGGCTTCGGGTCACCCGCAGATGGACGGCGCCAGGACGATGCGTCCGCTGTGCCATATGTGACTGTGCCGTCATTCCGGGTGTCTAGTGTTGCGGTCGTCACCGTCGAACCCCGTGGATGCGCTGATGTCCGGCACCATCGAAACCCTTCGCCAGAACATCGCTGCCCTGAACCTCACCTCGCCCGTCGGCGTGGAGGTCGCGGCTGCGGCACGCGGATCCTACCGCGGCGAACAGGTGACGGCCTCGTCCGAGGCGTCGAAGTTGAAGGATGCCGCCGAGGAGATCGGCATGTCGGTCGCCCACCGCGTCGACAAGCGCAGCCTCGGCCAGCGCGAGGTCCGGCAGGGTCAGGGCGCCAATCTCGATGCGTTGGCCCGGATCGCCGATTACTACGACAAACTGCCCGACATGCCGCGCGAGGTGGAGCTGCAGACGCTCGTCGAGTCGCTCGAGAATATGATGCGCCTGATGAACGAGGGGGGTGGCTCGGGGCAAGGCGTCACGAAGGACGACGTCTTCGCTGCCCTGCAGAAATTCGACCCGGACGTGACGCATCAGTTCGCCGGGCTCGAAATCGCCCGCGAGTTCTTCGCGGCCGCCGGTGCGGACACTGCGTTCCAGGCTCTCCTCGACGACGCGCAGGCGGAGTATCAGAAAGGGGACCTCGGCCGCGACGTGCGGGCGGGCCTTGCCGCGTCAAAGGAGGCGACGCAGGCAGCCGCGACGCTCGAAACCGACCCCGCGGCGGTGCGCAACGCCTATCGCCAGCTGCTCCAGGAGCAGAAGAACATGGGCCAGCTGTTCGACGCCTTTCGCAAGTTCGACGTCCTCAAGAATTTCGGCGAGATCGTGAACACCTTCATGACCGCGGCCGGCAACGACCTGCGCAGCACAGGCCCGTCGACCGACCCGGCTTATCTCCACAATCTCGTCACCGAACTTGCCAAGCTGAAGAAGATGCAGACCGTGGTCGACATGTCCGCGCAGCTGATGCGCACGACCGACCGTCTGCTTCTGCCCGGCGAGAAGCCCGGAGGCGATGCCACGGACGTCGCCTCGAACGTCCTCAATTTCGCGTCCAGGGCCTCCGCCGGACCAGCCGATGCCCTAAAGATGCTGTCGCGCTACGAGCAATGCTCGCTCGCGACGCAGGTCTCCTTCGCCAATGGCGTCAGGTCCCTGCACGCGGAACTGCCGGATGAGGTGATGCCGTCACCGCAGGCGCGTCTGCAGCAGAACAATGCGGTTCTCGGGCTCCTCGATCAGCTCGTCGAGGCCGAGGACCGCGAATACGAGAACGGCGCCGCGACGCAGAAGCGTGCTGACGCCACATAGGCGCCTTTGCCCGGACAAGAACGGGCCCGGACAAGAACGGGCCCGGACAAGAACAGGCCCGGACAAGAACAGGGATGAACGGGCATGGCCTTTTCCGATCGCGCGTCGCAGACCATCGGCCTCTTCGCCGGCAGCCTCGGCCTCTCCGCGACGCCGGCGGCGGACGGCAGTTTCAGCTTTGCCTTCGAGCGGTCGGGGCTCCTGACGCTGACCGCCTCCGAGGACGGCGAGCGGTGCCTGGCGAGCCTTGCCAAGCGCCCCGTGCGCCTCGACGAGCGCGTCGAGCGGCGCGTGATCGAGCTGGCGGGTCCCGATCCCTCAACCAGGCGTTTTCTTTCGGCGGGCCTCGACCGGGGCGGCAGTGTCGTCGTCGCGGTGTCGATCGACGACGACGAGCTCGACCTGCCGATCCTCGAAGCGTGCCTGCAGCAACTCATCTCCGCCCAGTCGGCGATCGGCTGACGCTGCGCTTCGGCGGCCGGAACGCAACATCGAAAGGACATTCCATGGTCGATGCCATTCAAGGCCGGAGCTCGATCCCGCTTCCGGCGACGCAGACCGAGGAGGCGCTGAACAACAAGCCGCCGCTGAACTCGCCGCGCGACATCGCCGACCAGACCGCCGCCTCCGTAGAGACGAAGGGCGAGACTCAAAAAGACAGTTTCGAGAGATTCCTCAACGAGAAAAGCATCACGCTGCTGGAACGGAGCCAGCAGGGGACGGCATTCGATCCGGTCGCCGCCCTCACGTCCGGCAGCGTCTATCGCGATCCCGGCGAGTCGACGCCGCTCTGACCGGGACGTCCCTCGCCTCGAGACGGTCGGTCATCCCCGAGCGTCGCGAGTCGCGCTACTGGGGGATGCCGACTTCGAACGAACGCGACCGCCGCAAGGCCCGCCAGGGGAAACAGGATTTCGGCGAACGCGCTCCCCCAAGCCGTGAGCCGGGCGAGAAGGCTTGACGACGGCATTGCGTTCGCATCTCCCCGTCCGGCCATGCGCGACGCAAGGCCGTCTGCCGGAACGGTCGGCGCGCCCGCCGTTTCCGTCGGCGTGTCGGCCGATCCCGCCAGCAGAACCGCCAGCCCCTCGCGGAAAGCCGGCCGCCCGGTTCTTGCCAGTTCGAGGGCGGTGAAATCCTGTGACCAGGCAAGTCCCGGCCGCTGCCGGTCGCGCAGCGCGCGCGGAATGGACATCTCGACGAAGGGCTGCCCGGCGCCTTGCAGGGCACGGCTCGTCTCCCCGTAGAGCCGATTGTCGAAGACATATAGCCGAAGCGGCTCGGCCGTGCCGTTCCCGCCGATCGCAGCAAGGAGGTCGGCACCGAGCGTGGCGCCGCTGAGGACCCTCGTCTCGCCTCTGTCTGGGAAGGTGATCTCCAGCCGGTCCGCGAAGACGTCGACACCCGCGCTCGTGGCAATGCCGGGTGTGGCATGGCCATGGCGATAGAGCAGCTCGACCATCCCGCCCGCCGTCTGCGGCGCGCGTCTGACGAGGTGGAACGCCTGATCCGCTTCGATCGGGAAGGATAGGTCGTTTCCGGCGGCCTCCTCCTGTTGGGCAAGGCCTATGAAGATCAGAAGGATCATGAAGCAGGCGGCGAAGAAGCTCGCCGACAGGTCGGTCAGCACCGTCAGGTCCATGCGCCAGCCCGTCATGTCGCTCCCCGACGCCTGGAGGCAAGGCAGGCTCTCCTCAGCGCGATGTCGCGTGCGAAATCGCAGGCCGTATCCATGCGGACCTGATGGATGTCCGCAACGCCGACCGCGCCCGTCAGCGCCTCGAAGAGGAAGGCCGCCTCCGACCCGTCCGGCTCGATCACGAGCAGGATGTTCCGCCCCCCGGCGACGAGTGCCGAGAGCGTGGACGCAAGCGCCGGGTCGTCGAGAACGGCGCCGAGCGCGACCGTCCGGTTGCCGTCGGCGGGAAGCCGCAGGCCGTCCGCCCCGGCGACCGCGACGAAAGCTGGTTCAGCGCCGAGCGTCATCTCCACCGCCCAGAGATCGTCCGGCATGGCGGCGGCGGGGTTTTTCGCCTGGATCGCCGGGAGAAGAGTGATCAGGAGAAAGACGACGACGCCGACGAGGGCGAAGAAGAGATCGGCCATGGAGGACTGGAGGCCCGACGGGTCGCCCGCGTCAGCCTCGTCCGGTCCGTCACCGGCTTCCTCATGGTCGAACATCGTGTCAGCCATCGCGCGTCGCGACCGCCACCAGATGCCGGCAGGTGCCCGGCAGTTCCTGTTCGCCGCGCTCGACGAGGGCGAGCATCAGCGAGGCGAGGAGGCCGCCGGTGAGGCCGAGCAGCGTCGTCTCGAACTTCACCGCAAGGCCCGACAGGCTGCTGCTGACATCCAGCGAGGACGAAGCACCCGGCGAGAAGTCGGTCGGCAGGCCGCCGATCGCGACGGTGAGGCCGATCACCGTGCCCAGAAACCCGAGCAGCGGCAGGAAGGACAGGAGCGCCCGGATGAGCCGCCGGGAGGCGGCATGAAAGCTGTCGAGCGCCAGCCGCCCGGGGTCGCGCGGCTCGGTCGTCGAACCCGCCGCCTCGCGCACATAGGCAAGCGCGCGGCTGTGGGTCTGGCCGGGAAGGTGGGTCTCGATCAGGCGGACGATATCCTCCGGCCGCAAGCGGCCGCCCGCTGCCCGCTGTCGATCGCAGAGCTGCCGGAAGGCGTCGAGGACCGCGCGATCGTTCATCGCGAGCAGCGCTGCATCGAGGATAGCCGCCGCGACGACGAAGAACAGCACGACGATCGCCACATGCAGGCCGGTCTCGCCGGTGAAGGCCCGGATCGTGACGGACATCGGATCGAGGCGGCCGGGCTCGACCGAGAGGTTCGCGGCGAGCTGATAGAAGGCGAGCGTCAGACAGAGGCCGAGGAGAAGGGCGGCGAGCATCGACTGCGTGCGCGGCCGCCGTCCGGTCGAAAGCGGGTTCTGCCAGTAGCGCGAGAAGCCTACGTCAGCGCTTTCGGCGAGGATGCGGCTGGCAAAGAGCGTGACGAGGATCTGCGGCCAGACGTCGGTCGACCGGACGGCGGCGGGGACGGAGAGGCCGGCGGCGACGTCGCGCCCGATCGGAAAAACAAGGGCCGCCGCCGCGCCGACGAGTGTTCCCGCCGCAAGGAGCGCGCCGAAGGACGCGCTCGGCGGCGGCAGGACGAGACAGGCGGCAAGCGCGACGATGGCCAGAAGCACGGGGCCGAGGGCGAGGGGGCCGTCGGACGCTGCGTGCACGAAGGCGTGGGCGAAGAGCGACGCGGCGAGACAGCCGGCATAGAGACGCAGCCTGAGATAACCGGCGTCGATCGCTGCAGCCGTTGCACCGGGGCGCTCCAGCGTCGTCATGCGGCGGTGATCTGGCCTTGATGGGCCATCTTGATGCGCTCCAGCGGCTGGATGTTCGCCGAGGGGGTCAGCTCCTGGTAGGACAGGACGGCAAGACTCGGGAAGTCGCGCTCCACGATCTTGCGCATGAAGCGCCGGATATCCATCGGAGCGAGGATCACCGGCGCCATGCCCTGCTGCCCTCCGGTTCCGACGATCGACTTCATGCTGGAGATCAGCTCGCGGTGGATGTCAGGCGCGAGCGCGAGGTAGGACGCGCCGCTCGTCTGGCGCACGGCGCCGCGCACGGCATCCTCGATCTCCTTGGAGATGAGATAGGCCGGGATGATGTTCTGGCCGCCGGAGAACTTGTGGGTGATGTAGCGGCTGAGCGCCCCGCGCACATGCTCGGCGAGCACGATCGGGTCCTTCTCGCGCTGGCCCCAGGTGACGAGCGCTTCCAGCACAGTGCGCATGTCGCGGATCGAGATCTCCTCGCTGACCAGGCGCTGGAGCACGTCGGTGATGGTCGTGATCGGCAGGAGGCGCGTCACCTCGCGCACCAGCTCGGCGAAGTTCTTCTGCATCTGGTTCATCAGGAACATGGTCTCCTGAACCCCGATGAACTCCTGGGCATGCTGCTTCAGGATATGGCCGAGATGAAAGGTCAGCATGCTCGAGAGCGTCATCACCTGCATGCCCGCCTGCTCCAGGAGCGGCAGGTGCTTCATCGACACCCAGAGGCTCGGCGTGTGCGGCAGGAAATCTTCGCCCCGCTCGAAGGGGACGTTGAACATGCGAAGGTTCGCTTCGGTCTCGCGCACGATGAAGTAGCCCGGCCGCGCCCGGCCCGCGGCGACGGGAATCTCGTTGACGAGGACGCGGTACTCGCCGTCCCTGAGGTTCTCGTTGAGGCGCAGGTGAATGCCTGGAAACGGCACGCCGAGATCGAAGTAGAGGGCGCGGCGCACGCGGGCGACCTCGCGGTCCAGCTTTTCCGGCCGGATGGAATTGCGCACGCTCGCGGCGATGTCGACGATCAGCGGCACCGTCAGCGCGAAGTTGACCTCCGTCACCGGCGTCTTGTCGTCGTCGTCCTCCCCGGGAAAGGTCGGCTTGGTGCCGACGGGGGCAAGCGCTGCGGCGAGCGACGGCATTTCGGTCGGCCCGTTCTTGGCCGGTCCCTTCGCCCTCGATCTGGCAGCGAGGTACCCACCGCCGCCGAAGAGAATGGCAAGCACCAGGAACACCATCCAGGGAAAGCCCGGGATGAGTGCGAAGACGAGCATGATCGCGCCCGTCACCATCAGCGCCCTTGGCTCGGCCACTATCTGCTTGGCGATGTCCGAGCCGAGGTCTTCGCTGTCGTCCGACGCGACGCGGGTCACGATGAATCCGGCGGTGATCGAGATGAAGAGCGCGGGAATCTGCGAGATCAGCCCATCGCCGATCGTCAGCAACGCATAGAGGCTGAACGCCTCGCCCGCTTCGA
>JACMIV010000188.1 GCA_014380965.1 Rhizobiaceae bacterium
ATCCCCGCCCGCATGCAGCGCAAGGCGGCAGGCGACCTCAGGAAGCTCGTCACCGATGGGCTCGTGGCAGCCGGCCTCACCTACGAGGGCGCCCGCGAATATTGGACGCCGCGCCGGTTGACGCTCGACATCCGCGGCCTTGACGCGGCTTCGAAAGACACGGCCGAGGAGCGCAAGGGCCCGCGCACCGACGCGCCGGAAAAGGCGATCGAGGGCTTCCTGAAGGGCGCCGGCCTTGCCTCCGTCGCGGAGGCCGAGGTCCGCACCGACCCGAAGAAGGGCGAGTTCTACGTCGCCATGCTCCGCAAGCCCGGCCGGCCGACGGAGGAGATCGTGGCGGAGCTCATGCCCGGCGTCGTCCGCGAGTTTCCCTGGCCGAAGTCGATGCGCTGGGGGAAGGCCTCGGCCGCGCCGGGCTCCCTGCGGTGGGTGCGCCCGCTCCAGTCGATCCTGTGCACCTTCGGGCCGGAGACCTCAGAGCCGGTCGTTGTCGACTTCGAGGTCGGTGGCATCCGTTCCGGCAACCTCACCTACGGCCACCGCTTCCACGCGCCCGATGCCATCAAGGTCCGCCGCTTCGACGACTACGTCTCGGCGCTGGAGAAGGCCTACGTCGTCCTCGACGCCGAACGCCGCAAGGCGATCGTTCGCACCGACGCGGAAAACCTCGCCTTCGCGCAAGGTCTCGAAGTCGTGCCGGACGAGGCGTTGCTCGAAGAGGTCTCCGGCCTCGTCGAATGGCCGGTGACGCTGATGGGCGAATTCGACGCGGCCTTCCTCGCGATCCCGCCGGAGATCGTGCGCCTCACCATCAAAACGAACCAGAAATGCTTCGTCACGCGGCGTCCGGGGGAGGAGGGTCTGTCGAACCGGTTCATCCTCGTCTCCAATATCGAGGCGAGCGACGGCGGCAAGGAGATCGCGCGCGGCAACGGCAAGGTGGTCCGGGCCCGTCTTTCGGACGCGCTCTATTTCTGGCAGACCGATCAGGCCGACCTGCCCGATCTCGCGAGCTTCATGGCCTCCGCAGAAAAACTCGGCCTCGATCTCGGCAAACCCCTCGACCAGCGCATGGCCAAGCTCGACGCGCTAAACGTCACCTTCCACGCCAAGCTCGGCACGCAAGGCGAGCGCGTCCAGCGCATCGCGCGCCTCGCCGAGGAGATTGCCCCGATGGTCGGCGCCGATCCGGCCTTGGCGAAACGCGCCGCGCTCCTCGCCAAGGCCGACCTCACCTCCGAGGCGGTCGGCGAGTTTCCCGAACTCCAGGGCCTGATGGGCCGCCGCTACGCCGCCCTGCAAGGCGAGCCGGAGGCGGTGCAGATCGCGATCGAGGAGCACTACAAGCCGCAGGGTCCGGGCGACGCGGTGCCGAGCGAGCCGGTCGCGATCGCTGTGGCCCTGGCGGACAAGCTGGATACGCTGGTCGGGTTCTGGGCGATCGACGAGAAGCCGACGGGGTCGAAGGATCCGTATGCACTGCGGCGGGCGGCGCTGGGGGTGATCCGGATTGTGCTGGAAAATAGGATATGTTTGCCGTTACAGACAAAAATCTTTGATATTTGGACGCGGCTGTTGTTGCAGCCAAGAGATAAATACATTCCGTATATTTTAGAAAATAGAAATCAAGAATACTTTTCCTATGTTTTAGCGCCAAGAAAATTTAATAACTCCGATATTTCCTGTCCATTATTTAGTGAACATGAATGCAAAGATAGTTATGTTTTATGGATGGCGAATAAAGATCGACAGATTGGGAGTCCGATTCTTCTAGAAGAAAATCCGTGGCCGGATTTTGGAGACCGACCCGTAGCTCCGTTGAGTGTAATTTCTCCTACTCTGATTTCCTTTTTCCACGACCGCCTGAAAGTGCAACTCCGCGACCAAGGCGCCCGCCACGATCTCGTCGATGCCGTTCTGTCGGAAGGCCGCGAGGGTGACGCGCCGATCTCCCCCTCACGGGGCGAGACCACGCACGTTGCCAACGACGACCTCCTCGACATCGCCCGCCGCGTCGAGGCGCTGGGCGCGTTCCTTTCGACCGAGGACGGCAAGAACCTTCTCGCCGGCACCCGCCGCGCCGCGAACATCCTCGCCGCCGAGGAGAAGAAGGGCACCCGCGTCGCCGCCTCCGTCGATCCGGCGCTCCTCGCCGAGCCGGAGGAGACGGCGCTCGCCGGCGCCATCGAGACGGCGGATGCCGCGGTCTCGGAGGCCGTCGCCGCCGAGGACTATGCGAGGGCGATGACGGTGCTGGCACTCCTGCGCGTCCCGGTCGACGCCTTCTTCGAGACGGTGCTGGTCAATGCCGAGGACGAGGCGGTCCGGGCAAATCGTCTGGCGCTCCTCACTCGCATTCGATCGGCGACACGCAAGGTGGCGGACTTTTCGAAGATCGCCGGCTGAAACCCTGCACGCCCCATTTCCGCCTCACTCAGCGCAGGCGCGGGCAGCATCCACAGTCCCGAACGTCACCCAGCCTGCTCTCGAATACGCACTGAACACCAGGGCGGCAGGAAGGACAGCTCCAGGCAAGGCGGCGAGGGGCTAATGATATAAGAGGATTGCCGGGCACAGTGGGCTTGGCGATCACGCAACATGTCCGACATCACATTGTTGTGATCATCTCCGCCCGGAACCCGCCCGATTGACCCGTCAGTCAGGAACCCTCAGCCGCTCTGGGGGGAGGGCCGCGACACCATCGCGGAACCGCACGGGGGCGACGACGAGGGGAATTCGTGAATGCAGACTTTGCGCGTCGCTTTGGCGGCAGCCATGAGGTTCGCCCGCGTGATGGGCGCCTGCTTCGCAGGTCTCGTCCTCGTGGCGTCGAACTCCGCTTCCGCCGCCTGGGACCAGCCCTGGAAGGGAAGCGACCGCGCGCTCGTCATCGACGCCTACGAGTTCAACCCGATCGACTGGCAGGAACTGACCTCCGACAAGCGCATCGTCGGCTTCATCAACAAGGCGTCCGACGGCTTGCCGCCGGAGTGGAACTGCCGCGGCAAGTCCGGCGAAACCGAGCTGCTCTGCAAGAACCGCTGGTGGAAGTATTCCGTCACCAAGGAACTCTACATGACCCGCCGCGCCATGGCGAAGGCGCTGGGCCTCAAATGGGGCGCCTACCATCTCGCCCGCCCCGGAAACCCGCGTGCGCAGGCCGACCACTTCATCGATTTCGCCGAGCCCGCGCCGGACGATCTCATCGCCATCGATATCGAGGACCGGACGGGCGAGTGGATGTCGCTCGAGGACGCCGCCGTCTTCGCCAACCAGATCTTCATCCGCACAGGCCGCTATCCCGTCCTCTATACGAACGGCTCGACAGCGAAATACATCTCGGACCACAAGGCCACGCATTCGCTGCTGTCGCGCCTGCCGCTCTGGTATGCGCGGTACCGCGAGGACATCACCGGGCTCTTCCCCGAGACGACGTGGCCGTCCTACGCGCTCTGGCAGTTCTCCTCGATGCACAACTGCTCGGATCGGGTCTGCCCCTATCGCGTGAAGGGCGCCAAGACGGACATCGACGTGAACGTCTCGCCCCTCGACGTGGCGGGTCTCAAGGCCGCATGGCCCTTCGATGATCTGGTGACACCGCTGGAGCGCCCGGCGGCGCCGAACCTGATCGCTCGGTTAAAGGAGAAGGCAGGCGAGGCCGTCGCCACTCTCGCTGGCGGCATCGCCTTTCTCGCCGAGACGAAGCCGGTCCGCGCGGGCCCACCAACGGCCGCCGAAATTGCGACCGCTGCCAAGAGTACCACCGTCGTCGCTTCCAACTATGCCCCGCATGCCGCGCACGGCAACCCCGTTGATCCTCTGCAACTCCTGACTCAAACGGCCTTGGCCGAGCGGCAGACCGTGATGGCGCGCGATGCGGCCGATGCCGGACGTGCGGTCGCCGCGGATGTCGCGAATGCGAAGACGACGAAGGGTGCCGTTCGCGCCGCCGCGCTTGGCGGCGTCGAGGATCTCGGCGAAGCGATGAAGAGCGTCGCCGCCATCGTTACGGATCGCGCGACGGCCCCTCCCGTTGAGCCTGCCCGGATGCCATCGACCTTCGGGCCGATGGAGAAGTCGAAGTTCCGGCAGTGGCTGCTCGATGCGGAGTTCGTGGCCCTCGAGGCAATGGAGGAGGCCTCGTCGCGCGGTCCCCGACCTTCCTCGTCGCCGACCGTCGACATGGCCGGTGCAGAAGGGTTCGGCGCGATCGGTCGGCGGATCGCATCCGCCTTTCACGCGACCCGCTGAACGATCCGGCGCTTCCTCGAACGAATGCCCTGGCGCAGGCGCCGCTGATATCTCGGCGATCCTTCGATAAAATCCTGCAGCATTGACGATTTCTTGAGGAATGTCCGGAACCAACCCCCGCGTGGAACCTTCTTTTCCCGAACGTCCAGCAATGAAAGCGTTTCTGCCTCATTCGACGAAAGCCTGCCCCCCTCCGGCTTTCGTCGAACGCAGAGCGTGCTGGCGTGAAAATGCCCCGTCCGGACCCCCTTCCGGACACCAGACAGAGCAGCGGTCTGCCCCCTCGGGCCGCTGCTCTTTTTTGCGTTTTGGCCGCGGCCTTGGCACAAGACCGGAATGGTCCGACTCCTCCCCTCTTCTTCAGACGATGCCGTCACCGAGGCGCTCCGGCTGTTGTCGAACGGCGGGCTTGTCGCCTTGCCGACCGAGACTGTCTACGGCCTCGGCGCGGACGCGACGGATGGGGTGGCGGTCGCCCGTATCTTCGAGGCCAAGGGCCGCCCGCGCTTCAACCCGCTGATCTGCCATGTTGGCAACTTGGCCATGGCCTTGCGCACCGCCTGTTTCGACGGCACGGCGCTGGCGCTCGCAAAAGCGTTCTGGCCGGGTCCGATGACGCTCGTCCTGCCATCGGCCGCGGCGTCGGGCGTCCACCCGCTCGTCACCGGCGGTCTTTCGACCGTCGCGGTCAGAATGCCTGAAGGCGTCGCGCGGAAGCTCGCTGCAGACCTCGGCCGGCCAATCGCTGCTCCGAGCGCCAACCGCTCCGGCAAGGTGAGCCCGACGACGGCTGCGCATGTCGCGGCGAGCCTTGGCGCGCGCGTCGATCTCATCCTCGACGGTGGACCCTCGGCAGTCGGCCTCGAATCCACTATCCTGAAGCCGATGGGCGACCATATCGCGCTCCTGCGCGCCGGCGGGCTATCGGTTGCCGAGGTGGAAGCTGTCTCGGGACTGCCGGTGCGCCGCGCCGAGCCCGACTCGGGCATTGAGGCGCCGGGTCAACTCGCCTCGCACTACGCTCCGCACGGCTCCGTCCGCCTCGATGCAAGCGCCGTCGCGCCCGGCGAGTGGCTGATCCGCTTTGGCGCCACGCCGGTCGAGGGGGAGGAGAAGGCCGGCGGCATCATCGAACTTAGCCGCTCCGGCGACCTTCACGAGGCCGCAAGTCGTCTTTTCGCCGCGCTCGCCGCCTGCGACCGGCCGGAGATCGCGATCATCGCGGTGACGCCTGTTCCGGAAGACGGTCTCGGCGAGGCGATCAACGACCGGCTTCGCCGCGCCGCAGCGCCAAGGAGCTGAGAGCGCGACGCTCGGCCCGGCATGCCGCCCTCGACGCCGCTCGCCCCGAAGCCTAACCTCACGACCATGACCGACCGGATTCTATCCCCGAGCGATGCGACGCTGTCGCGTCTTGCCGCCGTCGTCGGCGAGGCCAACGCGCTGCGCTCCCCCGATCTCATCGCGCCGTTCCTCGTCGAGCCCCGCGATCTCTTTGACGGGCGGACCCAGCTCGTCCTCAGGCCCCGGTCGACGGACGAGGTCGCGGCGATCATGCGGATCGCGACCGAAACCCGTACCGCGATCGTGCCCCAAGGCGGCAACACCGGCCTCGTCGGCGGTCAGTCGCCGCGTTCGGAGGCCGAGGTCGTCGTCGCGCTCTCCCGGCTCGACCGCATCCGCGACGTCGATCCCGTCGGGCGCACCCTCGTCGCCGAGGCCGGCGTCGTCTTGAAACGGGCGCAGGAGGCGGCCGACGCGGCGGGCCTTCTTTTTCCTCTGTCTCTCGGCTCGGAAGGCTCCTGCCAGATCGGCGGCAATCTTTCCTCGAATGCCGGCGGCACGGCGGTCCTTGCCTATGGCAACGCCCGCGAGCTCTGCCTCGGGCTTGAGGCGGTCCTTCCCTCGGGCGAGATCGTCCATGGCCTGCGGCGGCTGCGCAAGGACAATCGGGGTTATGACTGGAAGGACCTTCTGATCGGCTCGGAAGGAACGCTCGGGATCATCACGGCTGCCGTCCTCAAGCTGTTCCCCAAGCCCGCGGGTCGCGAGGTCGCCTTCGTCGGACTTTCCTCACCCGAGGACGCTCTCGCTCTCTTGACGCTCGCGCAGACCAAGGCGGGTCTTCAACTGACGGCATTCGAGCTCATGGCCGAGATAGCCATGGTCTTCACCCTCCGTCACACGCGCGGCGCCCGCGATCCGCTGGGCGGACGGCATCCCTGGTACGTCCTCGTCGAGATTTCTTCCCAGCGCTCGGCCGAGGATGCGCGCATGACGATGGAGGACATCCTCGAGACCGCGCTCGAGAACGGCCTCATCGCGGATGCCGCCATCGCGCAGTCGCTGGCCGATGCGGCCTCGTTCTGGGCGATGCGCGAGGAGATGAGCTGGGCGCAGAAACCGGAAGGCGGCTCGATCAAGCACGACATCGCGGTCCCCGTCGCCCGCGTGCCGGAGTTCCTCCATGCGGCCGGGCGCGCGGTCCTTGCCGCCGTGCCGGGCGCGCGGCTCGTCGCCTTCGGCCATCTCGGCGACGGCAACATCCACTACAACGTCTCCCAGCCCGAAGGCGTCGACAAGGCCGCCTTTCTGGCGCGCTGGTCGGAGGTGAGCGCCATCGTTCACGGCATTGTCGCAGAGTTGGACGGCACCTTCTCGGCCGAGCACGGCATCGGCCAGTTGAAGCGCGACGAACTCGCGCTGGCAAAGTCCGGCCCCGAGATGGACCTCATGCGCGCCTTGAAACAAGCCTTCGATCCTTACCATCTCCTGAATCCCGGAAAAGTCGTTTAAAGATCTGTTCAAATTTCAATTTGAGTAACCTCATCGCGATGACGAAGACTTAACCGCCTTTCTTAGCCCGACTGCAAGATGACCGGGGTAGTTTCATCTCATTCAAGGCCGGGAGACATCGGCCGGACCGGGAGACCGACCGATCGGCTCTCAGGAGATGTACAGGGGCACAGACCATGACGATGGCTTCCAAGACCGTTTCAGTGAAACCCGACTGGGCGCACGCGCCGATCCGCCTCGATCCGGCGGCGGCCGACCGCAAGCAGAGTTTCGAGCGCCTCGACGGGACCGAGCACGTCAGCTACCGCGTTGACCGCCGCGGCGCGGTGATCAGCCGTGTTCTCGAGAAATCCGGCGTGCCCATGTCGATCGCGCTGCCGGCGCGGGCCTTCAAGGGTGTCGCCGCCCGTGCGATGGAGGACGATGCCGGCGAGGTGACGGTGACGCTCGAACTCTTCCACGAGGATCCCAAGCTCTGCGTGCCGCTTCTGGTCGCGACCGATCTCTTCGACGTCGCCGCCGACTGGCGCGGCTGGGCCGATCTCTTCGGCCTGCCGATGTTGATGGTCGAATCTGACGGGCGGGTCGCGCCGCTGGAGGAGACGCTCGGCGCCATCCGCGCGTCCTGCACCACGCCCCGCCGCCGTTCGGCGGGCGCTCACCGAACCCGCCGTCCCCGCTTCCTCGCCCGCCGCAAGCCAGGCGGCCTCGG
>JACMIV010000189.1 GCA_014380965.1 Rhizobiaceae bacterium
GCGGTCGGCGGGATCGAGGAACTTTCCGACGAGTTGTGCCGGCAGGGTGAGACGGTCGACCGCCTCCAAAAAGCGGTACGCCAGCTCGGCGAGCGCTTCCAGGCGCTGGAGGACACGGCGACACCGCGTGCGGACGTGACCAAGCCGCCGCACTACTGACGAACGTCCGGCATCTTCAAACGAAAACCGCGACGCTCCCAAGGGAACGGCGCGGCATTGGATGCATCCATCGTTAGCGGATCAGCCCATCAGTAAGGGCAGGCACTATCGGAATTGTAGTTGTGAACCTTGACGGTGCCGGCGATGATGTCGGCCTTGGCCTTCTCCACGGCCGACTTCATCTCCGGCGTGATCAGCGCCTCGTTGTCGGCATCGAGGGAGTAGCCGACGCCGTCGTCGGCAAGGCCGAGGGTCGCCGCGCCTGACGTCCACTGGTCCTTCGCCGCGTCGTCGAAGGCCTTGTAGATCGCGGTGTCGACGCGCTTGACCATCGAGGTGAGCACCTTGCCGGGATGCAGCGCATTCTGGTTGGAATCGACGCCGATTCCGAACTTGCCGGCGTCGCTCGCCGCCTGCAGCACGCCGATGCCGGTGCCGCCGGCCGCGTGGAAGATGACGTCCGCGCCCTGGTCGATCTGCGCCTTGGCGAGTTCGCCGCCGCGAACCGGATCGTTCCAGGCCGCGCCCGTCGTGCCGGTCATGTTCTCGATGACCTTGGCATCTGCCTTCACCGACTTGACGCCGCCGGCATAGCCGCAGGCGAAGTTGCGGATCAGCGGAATGTCCATGCCGCCGACGAACCCGACAGTGCCGGTCTCGGACTTCATCGCCGCGAGGAGCCCGACGAGATAGGAGCCCTGTTCCTCGCTGAAGAGGACCGAGCGCACGTTCGGCAGGTCGACGACCGCATCGATGAGGACGAACTTGGTGTCGGGAAACTCGGTCGCCACCTTCTCGATCGAGGCGGCCTGGCTGAAGCCGATGCCGACGATCGGCGAAGCGCCGTCGCGCGCGAAGCGGCGTAGAGCCTGCTCGCGCTGGGAATCGTTCTGAACCTCGAAGTCGCGGTATTCGGTGCCGGTGTCGGCCTTGTACTTTTCTGCGCCGTTGTAACCGGCCTCATTGAACGATTTGTCGAACTTGCCGCCGAGATCGTAGACGATTGCGGGCTTGATCTCCGCCGCGAAGGCGGAAGGGCATGTCGCGGATATCGCCGTCGCTGCGAGAAGGGCGGCCCAATACTGTCTCATGTCGCTCTCGACCCTTGCCGATGCGGCGATCCCCGGCTTTCGAAGCCTTGCGATCCGCCCGCGTTGATGCCCAGCCGCCGACGCTTCGAATGAACGTCGCCCGGCCACGATGCCTCGACTTTTGCATGGCCGCGGGAAAACCGCACCCCCTTTTTGAGCGTGCGGCAGGCAGCTCCGGCCATCGCCTTCGTAGGCGTCAGACGGCGGCGGCAAGCCCGATCGGACAGGACACTCCGGTCCCGCCGAGGCCGCAATAGCCGTTCGGGTTCTTGGCCAGATATTGCTGGTGGGCCTCTTCGGCGTAATAGAAGGCCGGAGCGTCGACGATCTCGGTGGTGATCGTGCCCCTGTGGCCGGCGGCCGCGAGAGCCTTCTGATAAGCGACCTTCCCGGCAAACGCAGTATCGCGCTGTCCGGCGGACGCGACATAGATGCCCGAGCGGTACTGCGTGCCCATGTCGTTGCCCTGGCGCATGCCTTGCGTCGGATCGTGGCTTTCGAAGAAGAGCTTCACCAGTGCCTCGAAACCCACCACCTTCGGATCGAAGGCGACGAAGACGACCTCGTTGTGCCCGGTCTGGCCAGTACAGGTCTCCTGATAGGTCGGGTTCGGCGTCGTGCCTCCCGCATAGCCGACCGCGGTCACGATGACCCCCGGCGTCTTCCAGAAGATCCGTTCCGCACCCCAAAAACAGCCGAGGCCGAACACGGCCGTCTCCGTTCCTTCGGGAAACGGGCCCTTCAGCGGCTGGTCGTTTACGAAATGCCGTTCGGCCGTCGGGATCGCTTCGGCGCGGCCGGGCAGCGTGTCTCCCGGCTCGGGCAGCTTCAGCTTCTTGTTGAACATGTCGAGAATGTACATGCCGTACTCCTTGTCGGTTGGAACTGGCAGGCAGGCCCGCCGAACGGATCTGCCGTTCGTCAAGCGGAGGCCCGCGATCGAAAACGCCGAGAGAGAAACGCAAGCCCCTTAGCGGGTAAGGGACCGGCGTGTCCGATCCCGCGAGCGCCCGAGAAACAGCACCAGGAAGGCCGCCGCCGCCAGCGTCATCGAGGCCGGCCAGGCGGACGAAAGCCCCAAGAGGTCGATCGATGACGGCGACGCCATGTCCGCCCGTGCTCCCGTCGTCACCCCGATCGCTAAAAGGATCTCGCCGACAGGCGTCATGCGCCACGCATCGTCCGCCAGCGAGCGCGCGATATCGGCGACCGCGAAGACGACGGCGACAGACAAAAGCACGGAGCCGACAGCATTCAGAACAAATCGCACCATCGCCGCACTGCCTCTCTCGTTCTTGCGTAAGAGATGGGATCGATGCGCGCCAAGAGCAATCCCGCGCTCTTCCGGCGACGGTAACCGCATATCCGCAAGCGTCGTCCAGACGTCACATCGCCGTGAAACGAACGTCAAGCGTACGAAAATCGCCGCTTGAACCGCAAGTCGTTCCGGCTATAGTCCGCGCCGACCGACTCGCCGGGCTTCGCAAGAAGCCGCCGGCGATGCCGTGCTCGGCTCGACCAGCGTCATACGCCCGCCGAGCCGCCGGATGGAGAGGTGGCCGAGTGGTTGAAGGCGCACGCCTGGAAAGTGTGTTTACGTGAAAGCGTAACGCGGGTTCGAATCCCGCTCTCTCCGCCAGACTTTTCGATTGCCGGATTAAGATATAGATTTCAATGGCTTGATGACACAGTTAGTTTCGTTTCAGACCACATGTTCAGACCACATTTCACA
>JACMIV010000190.1 GCA_014380965.1 Rhizobiaceae bacterium
GGTGATCATCCTGATAGATCAACACGGAGAAGCCGCTTTCTCTGAGGACGGCCACCATCTGCTGAAGACTAATCGGTCCGCTTGGGATCGTAAATCGTGCTCGTCGAGGATCGCTTTCGGTGACCGCTTGCCTTTCCCCGCCCCCGTCGCCATCTTCCCGCCATGGTTTCCAAACGCATCGGCCGGGACGCCGGCGGCAAGCGCAAGTTCCTCGCAATCATCGACCATACGCCCGAATGCGGGCGTGCGGCGTCCTATGCGGCGCGCCGTGCCAAGGCGAGCGGCGGCGGGGCCGTGCTGCTCTACATCGTCGACGCCGCCGATTTTCAGCATTTCCTGGGCGTCGAGAAGATCATGCGTGCGGAGGCTCAGGCCGAGGCCGATTCGCGCCTGTCGAAGGTCGCCGAGGAACTGCGCGAGGCCGTCGGGATCGAGCCTGAACTGGTGCTCCGCGAGGGCAAGACCACCGAGGAGATCCACGCCCTCATCGAGGCCGACCGCGAGATCGCCATCCTCGTGCTGGCCGCGGGCGATTCCAAGGAAGGGCCGGGCCCGCTCGTCTCCTCCATCGTCGGCAAGGCGGCGGCCTTCCCGATCCCGGTGACGATCGTCCCGTCGACGCTGACGGACGAAGAGATCCAGAGCCTCTGCTGAGCGACCTGCGGCGCGTTCGCCGGTTGCCGTGAACAAGGCGTCGCCCTTCCAAGACCAGGACAGGGCGAGTACGACGGGTGATGTCGTGGTGCTGATGGCACCGATGTCCCGACGAGGTCTCGCGGCATCGTCTTGCGAAGCAGGTTCAGCGGGCGTAGATTAGAAGCGTTCCAATCGACGAGACCGTCTCCACCACGACGGATGTGAGAAGGACGAGGATCCAATGTTCATCCAGACCGAAGTCACGCCAAACCCCGCGACGTTGAAGTTCCTGCCCGGCCGTGTGGTGCTCGAAGACGGGACGGCGGAATTCCTGACACACGAGGACGCCGCGGCACGCTCGCCGCTGGCCGCGCGATTGATGACTGTCGACGGCGTCACGGGCGTCTTCTTCGGCTACGACTTCGTCACCGTCTCAAAGGACGGGCCCGAATGGCAGCACCTCAAGCCTGCGATCCTCGCCGGCCTGATGGAGCATTTCATGTCGAACCAGCCCGTCATGCTGGATACCGGCGGCGTCGCCCATGCCGAGAACGGCGAGGAGTTCTTCGAGGAGGGCGACGAGGGCATCGTCTCGACCATCAAGGAACTTCTGGAGACGCGCGTGCGCCCGGCGGTGGCGCAGGATGGCGGCGACATCACCTTCAAGGGGTTTCGGGAAGGTACGGTCTATCTCAACATGCGTGGGGCCTGCGCCGGATGCCCGTCCTCGACGGCGACCTTGAAGCAGGGCATCCAGAATCTCCTCCGCCACTTCATCCCAGAGGTCCAGTCCGTCGAGGCGGTCTGACGCCCCTGGCAGTTTCGGCGGAGCCGGGGAGGGGCTCGACTCCGCCCGGCGCCGCGGCTAACCCGGCGCCATGAGCCGACTTCTCCTCTGCATCGACACGGCGGGTTCGCGCTGCGCGGTCGCCGTTCTCGACATGGCGACGAAAGAGCTTCTATCGCGCGCCGAGCCCGATATCGGTCGTGGCCATGCCGAGCGCCTGATGGGTCTCATCGCAGAGAGCCTTGCCGCCGCTGACGCTCGCTACGAAGATGTCGGCCGGATCGGCGTCGTTGTCGGACCCGGATCGTTCACGGGGCTTCGCGTCGGCGTTGCGGCTGCCAAGGGCCTTTCCCTCGCACTCGGGGTGGGGGCTGTCGGCGTTTCGTCGCTCGAAGCGCTCGCCGAACCCCATGTTGGAACTGGCCTTTCCGTGTTGTCGGTGATCGATGCCAAACGTGGCGAGCTTTACGCCTCACTTTTCGGACCCAGCGGCATCCCATGGGTCCCCCCGAGAGCGATCGTACCTGCCGACCTCCCGACCTGGCTCGACGGCTTCGCGACGGCAGGGAAAGTCCTGTGCGTCGGCAGCGGGGCAGCCATCGCGGCGGATGCGATCGGCGAGCGTCTGATACTCGCTGGTGACGGCGCCGAGGCAGTGCCCGATATCGCGGTCGTGGCGCGGATCGCGGCGCGAAGAGCGCGAACCGAGCCTTTGACGCCGCTGTACTTGCGCGGCGCGGATGCCAAGCCGCAGGGGCCGACGGGCATCTCGCTGATGACAGGGCAAGCAACCTTGCCGTAACGGATTTCTGTCACGATCTCTTGATGGAGACGGGCAGCTTAAGACCCGCCGGACGCGACTGGCCGTCGACCTGAAAAGGGTCGCGACCGGAATGGCCACGGGGCGCTGGCCGATGGGGAAGGGCCGACGATGTACTGGTATCTGCCGCTGGTCTGGACGATGTCCTTCTGGGACGGCTGGATGAACGCAGCTCCGTTGATCGCCCATCCGCTCGGCGCCGACGACGTCGATTTTGCCGCCGAACTCCATTCGGAAGCCTTTGCCCGACCCTGGTCCGGCGACGAGTTCCTGTCGCTCCTGTCAAAGCCCGGCAGCTTCGGCTTCGTCGCCCGCCGGATCGGCGACCGGCAGGGCCCACCGGCGGGGTTCGTCCTCGCGAGGCAGGCCGCGGACGAGGCCGAAATACTGACCATCGCGGTATCGAGGAAGGCGCGCCGCCAAGGCGTCGGCCGGCTGCTGATGGACAGCGTCCTCGAAAAGCTGCATGCCGACCGGGCGGCGTCGCTCTTCCTCGAAGTCGACGAGGACAATCTCGGCGCTCTTACCCTCTACCGGCATTTGCGGTTCGAGGAGGTTGGCCGGCGTCCCGCCTATTACGCCGATGCTAGCGGACGCCGCACAAGCGCGCTCGTCCTCAAGCGGCCCCTTCGCTAGAGCGCCCGTATTGTGTGTCGACAGCAGCTTTGCCGAGCATGTGATGCATCTTTCACCCTGGGCCCGGATCTGGCGGCGCGAATCTGTTTCGCCTGACACGTCCATCTTCGCCCGCACCGATCGGAGCGGACGCGTCGCGGAGAGGCAGGGCTGATGGCGCGGCTCCGCATTGCTCTTCTCGTCGTCGTCCTCGTTCTCATGACGGTCGTCCTCGGTCCCTTGCAGGCTCTCGCGATTCGGTTGCGCTTGCCTTTGGCCCGCTATCTCCCGCTGCTCTGGCACCGCATCGCCTGCCCTCTCGCGGGCCTTCGCGTCGTCGTGACCGGCGCCCCTGCGGCTTCCCGGCCTCTGATGCTCGTCGCCAACCACCAGTCCTGGGCGGACATTCTGGCGCTGGGCCACGTCATGCCGCTGTCCTTCATCGCCAAGGCTGAGGTGCGGGATTGGCCGGCCCTGGGCCTCCTCGCACGCCTCCAGCGTACGATCTTCGTAGAGCGCGAGGATCGCCGGAAGACCGGCGAGCAGGCCGGCGCCATCGCCGACCGGTTGACGGCGGGGGACGCGATGGTTCTCTTTGCGGAAGGCACGACCTCGGACGGCAACGGCGTGCTGCCCTTCAAGACCGCACTCTTCGGCGCGGCTCAGGCGGCGCTGAAGCGCTCGGGCGCGAGCGAAGTGGCGATCCAGCCGGTGTCGGTCGCCTATACCAGAGCGCACGGCCTGCCGCTCGGCCGCTACCATCGCCCGCTCGCCGCCTGGCCCGGAGACGTCGGCCTCGGGCCGCATCTCCTCCGCTTCCTGTCGGAAGGGGCGATCGACGTCGAAATCGCCTTCGGCGACCCGATCGCCTTCACCGGGGCGAGCGACCGCAAGACGGTGGCGCGCCGCGTCGAATCCGAGGTCCGCCGGATGCTGGGCGAGAGCCTGTCCGGTCGGCGGCACTGGCCCGAGCGGTGCTCGGACGTCGCCGGGCGCCAATCGGTGCTTGCGTCGGATGCCCCGTAAGCCGATATAGGAGGCTGGCGGGACAGGTCTTTTCAGAAGGGCGCATGACCTCAAGACACGACGACCGACGATCGGCTTTCGCCGACGCGCATCCGCTGGAGGCGATCGAGGCCTCCCCGCATCTGCGAAAAGTCTTCATCAAGACCTATGGCTGCCAGATGAACGTCTACGATTCGCAGCGGATGGGCGATGCTCTCGGCAGCGTCGGCTACGCCACGACCGAGACGATCGACGACGCCGATCTCGTCCTCCTCAATACCTGCCACATCCGTGAGCGCGCCGCCGAGAAGATCTATTCCGAGCTCGGCCGTATCCGCATGACGCGCCTCGAGCGGCAGGCCGAGGGGCGCGATCTGACTGTCGCCGTTGCCGGCTGCGTTGCGCAGGCGGAGGGGCAGGAAATCCTGAACAGAGCCTCCGTCGTCGACCTCGTCATAGGCCCGCAGACCTATCACCGCCTGCCCCTGGCTCTGGAGCGAGTTGCGCGCGGCGAGCGCGTGGTCGACACGGACTATGCCGTCGAGGACAAGTTCGCCCATCTTCCGGCCTCCGCGCCGAAACAGATTCGCGCGCGGGGCGTGACGGCCTTCCTCACGGTGCAGGAGGGCTGCGACAAGTTCTGCACCTTCTGCGTCGTGCCCTATACGCGCGGCGCCGAGGTCTCGCGCCCGGCCGACCAGCTTATTGCCGAGGCGCGCCGGCTGGCGGA
>JACMIV010000191.1 GCA_014380965.1 Rhizobiaceae bacterium
CACCACTTGCAGGGAGCCGGAGGCGAGGCCCGCCCAGAGCGAATCCTGGTGCATTTTGTTGCGAAAGGGCGGGCTCATCACGCGGCGGGCGGCATAGTCCCAATCGGCGTTGAAATATTCGCCCTCGTCGAGCGTCAGGTGCTGCACCAGCGGCTCGCCGTAGACGCGCATGCCCTTCGCCCTCGCGCGGCGGATCGCCTCGTGCGCCTGTTCGCAGGAGACATGCACAACATAGAGCGGGACCCCGGCCTGATCGGCGATCATGATCGCCCGGTTCGTCGCTTCGCCCTCGACTTCGGGCGGGCGCGAAAAGCCGTGCGCCTCCGGTCCGGTATTGCCCTCGGCCATGAGTTTCGCCTGCAGGAACGCGACGACGTCGCCGTTCTCGGCATGGACGAGCGGCATCGCGCCGATCTCCGCACAGCGCGAGAAGGAGGCGAACATCTCGTCGTCGTCCACCATCAGCGCGCCCTTGTAGGCCATGAAGTGCTTGAACGTGTTGATGCCGCGCTCCACCACCATCGGCATTTCGTCGAAGACGCGCTGGCCCCACCAGGTGATGGCCATATGGAAGGAATAGTCGCAGCGCGCCTTGCCGGCCTTCTGGTGCCAGGTCTGCAGCGCGTCGATCAGCCCCTCGTTCGGAGCGGGCAGGCAGAAATCGACCACCATCGTGGTGCCTCCGGCGAGCGCCGCGGCGGTCCCTGTGTCGAAATCCTCGGCCGAATAGGTGCCCATGAAGGGCATTTCGAGATGCGTGTGCGGGTCGATGCCGCCGGGCATGACATAGGCGCCAGTGGCGTCGATCGTCTCGTCGCCGGAGAGGTCGGGGCCGATCGCGGCGATGGTGTCGCCGTCGACGAGGATGTCGGCTCGGTAGGTGAGATCGGCGGTGACGATCGTGCCGCCTTTGATCGCGATGGTCATGCGGAGAAATCCTCGACTGTCAGAGCTCGGTCATTCCGAGTGCGATCGTTAGCGACCGCACCAATTGCTGCATGGCGGCCTCATCCAGGCGTCCAATGATTTGCCCGACCTTCGATTTGTTGGCGGCTTGAAGTTTCTCGACCATGATCTCGGACGGAAGCCGCAGGCCATTCTCCAGATTCGGCTCGATGGCGACGCGGAAAAAGCTCGAGTTGGACAAGAAGCTGCTGATCGGACACAGCAGGACGGTTCGGAGGTTTTCGTTGAGCACATCCGCTTGAACGATGACAGCCGGCCTCGGCTTCCCGAGATCGCCGGGCAGAGCGACGATGACGACATCGCCGCGCCTCATATCTGGTCCTCGCCCTCCCACATGTCCCTCTGAACCAGTTCGATCCAATCCATTATGCCTTCCTCGTCGTCCGCTGCCGCGATGCGGCGGGCTTCCTCGGCCGCAAGGGCCCGCACCGACGGGTCTGACATATCGGGCACCCAAATCTCGAACTGGCGGTAGCCCTTCGCCAGGAACGTTTCTCGCTCTTTGGGGCTCAATTCCGTTGGTCGTCCCATTTCGGCCTCCGTCGGGGATCGCGTGCTGTCCCCATCCTACCCGACGATGCCCGCCGTCTCCACCACCGCATGAAACAGCACGTCAGCCCCCGCCTTCGCCCATTCCTTCGTGATCGCCTCCGCCTCGTTGTGCGACAGTCCATCCACGCAGGGGCAGAAAATCATCGCCGTCGGCGCGACGCGGTTGATCCAGCAGGCGTCGTGGCCGGCGCCGGAGACGATGTCTCGATGGGTGTAGCCGAGGCGGTCAGCGGCCTCGCGGATGGCGGAGACGCACGCCCCGTCGAAGGTGACCGGGTCGAAATGGCCGACCTCGTCCACGGTGACGTCGATGTCGAGCGCTTCGGCGATCGTGTCGATGCCGTCCTCGATCCGCTCGCGCATGGAGTCCAGCGTCTCCTTGTCGGGCGAGCGAATGTCGATGGTGAAGGTCGTGCGTCCGGCGATGATGTTGCGCGAGTTCGGATGAACGTCCATGTGCCCGACGGTGCCGACGGCGTCCGGCTGATGGTCCATGGCGACCTCGTGGACGAGTTCGATCACCCGAGCCATGCCAAGCCCGGCATTGCGGCGCTTGTGCATGGGCGTCGAGCCGGTGTGGCTCTCCTTGCCCGTCAGCGTCACCTCCAGCCAGTAGAGCCCCTGCCCGTGCGTGACGACGCCGATGTCGATTCCCTCATCCTCGAGGATCGGTCCCTGCTCGATGTGGTATTCGAAGAAGGCGTGCATCTTTCGCCGCCCGACCGGCTCCTCGCCCTCCCAGCCGATGCGCTTCAACTCGTCGCCGAAGAGCTTGCCGGAGGCGTCCTTGCGGGCCTTCGCCCAATCCTCCTCGTGAACGCCTGCAAAGACGCCCGAAGCGAGCATCGCCGGCGCGAAGCGGGCGCCCTCCTCGTTCGTCCAGTTGACCGCGACGATCGGGTGCCGGGTCCTGATGCCGAGGTCGTTCAGCGTCCGCATGACCTCGAGCCCGGCGAGCACGCCGAGGACGCCGTCGTACTTGCCGCCGGTCGGCTGCGTGTCGAGATGGCTGCCGACATAGACCGGCAGCGCGTCGGGGTCCGTCCCCTCGCGTCGGGCGAACATGTTCCCCATCGTGTCGAGGCCCATGGAGAGGCCCGCCGCCCCGCACCAACGCTGAAAGAGCGCCCGCCCTTCGCCGTCGGCGTCCGTGAGAGTCTGCCGGTTCGACCCGCCGGCGATGCCGGGGCCGATCTTCGCCATCTCTTCGAGAGACTCCCACAGCCGGTCGCCATCGATCTGGAGGTTGGACGTCAGCGCCATGCCTTATGTCTGCCTTGCTGGATGATCGAGGGCCAGGGACACCTCGCCGCCCTCAGTCGAGACCGCCGAGAATCTGTCGGAGCGTGTCGACGATCTCGCCGATCTGGTCTTCCGAAATGATCAGCGGCGGCGACAGCGCGATGATGTCGCCCGTCGTCCGGATGAGCAGCCCCTTCTCGTAAGCCTTCAGGAAAGCCGAGAACGCACGCTTCGTCGGCTGACCGGCGATGGGCTCCAGCTCGATCGCGCCGATGATGCCGATGGTGCGGATGTCGATGACGTGCCGCGTCCCCTTCAACGACTGGATGGCGTCGGCCCAGACCGGCATCAGCGCCTTCGCCCGTTCGAAGAGGCCCTCTTCCTTGTAGGTCTCGAGCGTCGCAAGCGCCGCCGCCGAGGCGATGGGGTTGCCGGAATAGGTGTAGCCGTGCGCGAACTCGATCATGTTGGGCGGCCCGTCCATGAAGGCCTCGTAGATGTCGTCGCGCACGAAGACCGCGCCCATCGGGATCACGCCATTGGTGAGCCCCTTGGCCGAGACGATGATGTCCGGCGTCACCTCGAAATGATCGGCCGCGAATGGCGCTCCCATTCGCCCGAAGCCGGTGATCACCTCGTCGAAGATGAGGAGGATGCCGTGCTGGTCGCAGATCTCGCGAAGGCGCTTCAGATACCCCTTCGGCGGCGGCAGGACGCCGGTCGAGCCGGCGAC
>JACMIV010000192.1 GCA_014380965.1 Rhizobiaceae bacterium
ATCGCCGACAAGGCCGAGGCGGCAAGCGAAATCGCCGCGCTCGACCTCGCCCGCATTCCGCTTCCGCGCACGGCGCCAGGTCGCCCGGCCGCGGAACCGCCCTTCGAGAACCGGAACGAAAGCGACGACGTCTCGACGCTTGTTGCCGCTCTCGAAGCGACGCCGGACGCAACCGAGCGCGATGTGGCTGCTTCCGCCCAGCTCGCCTATTCCGTGCCGATGCCGCGCGAGCGGCCGCCCTTCGAGACTATCCTGAACAGCGGCATTGCGCCCCTCCAGGAAGTCGATACCTCCGAGGTCGCCTCCAGAGCGCCGACCGTAGACGAAGTGAAGCGTATCGTGGAAGCCTCAGTGGCGATGCGCGCCGATGTTGCAGCCGCGCCGAAAGCCGCAGCTTCCGCGACCAGCGCGACATCGGCTTCCGAGACACTTCTGCTGGCGGCACTCGAGGCACCGAAGGCGGCTCCGGCGCCGCAAGCGGCCGCGCTTCCCAGGAAGATCCCGGTCCCGTCTGGGAAGACCGGGCGTTTCTCCAAGGCGACTCCGGCAACGACCGTCGCTGCCGCCGCGCCGAAGACCGCTGCGACGCCTTCGGCGATCCAGCGGCGCATCGCCATGGCGGCTCTCGTCTCGGATCCGAACGCACGTGCTACGACGACGGCAATGACCCGCCCGAAAGCGGATCGGCTTGTCCGAGACGTGCCGACCGCTGTCTTCACCGCCGGCTTTGCGGCCGACCCATCATCGGCTGTCGCTGACCGCTTCATCGGGTCCGCAGTGACCTTCCTGCCGGTCGCGAAGTTCCAGTAGTGGAAGCTTCGATCAGCCAGCCTTTTCGCTGAGTAATGCATCCTACGCGGCCTAGGTATTGAGAATGCGGGCGTCTTGTCGTCTAGGGCGGCATCACGGCGGCTAAGAGTTTGCCGCCACGCCCCGCCTAACGGCCGCTGCGCGGCAGGCTAAGGCGAGTATCCCAATTCATTCGCTGGCGCAGAAGCGGCCGACGAGGCGGCTCAGACGGCTGAATGCGATTGGCGCGTTGATGTGCGCTCATCTTCTCCGCGCCGCTTCTCGTCGCGGGAGACATGACCGAAAGTATCGTGTGCTGTGCCTTAGGTTGGCGCACCGCGATGGCTCCCCGATCGAACCCAATGTAATTTCGGCGCGTACAAATCGCTCAAGGCGCAATAGGTCTTCGTTCTGAAGACGGCGCAGCGCCCGCCTAGCCGACCGCCGTTTACTATCGCCACGGGCGAGTAGCCGCGAATCATCGACGGAATTCGGCTCCGCCATCGTTCGCGTCAGTATGAGTGTCTCGTGCTGTATTGATAGCGACACAATCATCGGTGGCTTGAAGATGGATATTTCTTAACCCGGCGTCTAGGCCGGCCTGCATCGGTCGAATCGACGGAAAACCTTTATTCCTCAGACGCTCCGGCCATGTATTTCAACGTTGCGCGTAGGCAGTGGCTGTAGCTCAAATCTTTGTGGGACAATTTTTGTCCTTGACATTAAGTAACACACTATCAATACAAGACTAGCAATGGTTCGGCGAAATTCGCAGGATCGACTGGATCAATAAAATGTGTCGTCGCCGCCTGGTACGAGGAAAGCCAATTGCTTTTTTTCGCCGATCCGGCAGCGCCATTCATAGGATTGGGTGAAAAGTGGATCAGATCGAAAGAGCAGACAACAACGAGATGCTGATGGAACTGACGGCCGAAGTGGTCGCGGCTTACGTTAGCAACAATTCCCTTCCCGTTTCCGATCTTCCGGCGTTGATTTCCGACGTCTACGGAGCGCTCGGGCGCACCAACACCGCGCCGCAGGCGCCGTTGGCCGAAAAGCCGAAGCCGGCCGTTCCGGTGAAGAAGTCGGTGACCGACGACTACATCATCTGTCTTGAGGACGGGAAGAAGTTCAAATCGTTGAAGCGCCACCTGATGACGCATTACAGCCTGTCACCGGAGGAATACCGCGAGAAGTGGGACCTGCCGGCGGATTACCCGATGGTCGCGCCGAACTATGCAGCCGCGCGCTCGCGTCTCGCCAAGCAGATGGGCCTTGGCCACAAGCGTCGCCGCACCGGCCGCGCGGTCGCTGCCTGATCGACACGGCTATATCCTGCGCATGATCGAAACCCGGACGCCGATCCTCGGCTCCGGGTTTTTCGTGTCACGCTTACAGGGGCTCTCAACTGTCGAAGGCCGCTCAGGCCATGCCAAGCGCCTGAAGGTAGAGCTCGAGGATCGCTTCGTGCTCCTGCCGTTCGTTAACGTCCTGCTTGCGCAGCGACACGATCTTGCGGATCACCTTGGTGTCGTAACCGCGCCCCTTGGCCTCGCCGTAGACGTCCTTGATGTCGTCGGCGATGGTCTTCTTCTCCTCCTCAAGCCGCTCGATTCTTTCGAGGAAGGCGCGGAGTTCGTCGGCGGCGACATTGGTGTCTGCGGTGGCTTCGCTCATGGCGGCATTCTTTCGATATCGGCGGGGCCCGTCGATCCGTCGCGGCACCGCAAGTCTTTGCGTCTCGTCTTCTCTCGCTTCTTCTCCCCCTCGACGACCAAAGGGGGGCAGCCGATACTCGCTGGCCCACCGATGGGCGGCAGCCGGCGATGCGAGTCGATCTTCGGAAGCGCGACCTAGCAGAAAGGCGCAGCGTTTTGAATGGAGTTCGCGCCGCGATCGGCGATCTTGCGCGAAGCCGCCCGCTGCGCCGGGCCGGACCCGTTCAGTCGTGGGCGGGTCGTGCGGCGAACGCGGCTTCGGCTGCAGGCGCAGCTTCGCTCTGGTAGAGCCGACGCCACTCCTCGTAGGGCATGCCGTAGACGATCTCGCGCGCCTCGTCCTTGGTCATCGACGTACCCGAGGCCTCGGCCGCGTCCCGATACCAGTTGGACAGGCAGTTGCGGCAGAAGCCGCCGAGATTCATGAGATCGATGTTCTGGACGTCCGTTCGGTTGCGAAGGTGCGCCACGAGTCGCCGGAAGGCAGCAGCTTCGAATTCCGTGCGTGCCGCGTCGTCGATGTCAGCCATGGATCCTGCCCTTCTCCGTGTGCCGCATCGCGTCGCGGTCTTCGCTGCCACATATCAGATCCATCACCGAACGCTTCAAACATCGAGGTGCCGGCAGGCGCGGGCGAAGGGCCGGATAACGGGTCGACGGCTCTCGCGAAAATGCAGAACCCTCGGTCTCTTCCTTGACTTGACCTGCGAAGCCCTGCCTACCCGGCGGCGAGCCGGACCGCGCGGCGCAAAATCCCAAGAGATGACGATGGCAGACAGACGTCCTCCCATTCCGACGCGGCTCGGCCTGTCTGCCGCGGGAGCATTGGCGCTCCTCGTGGTCGGAGCGATGGCGATGGGGATTTCGCCCGTCTTCGTCCGCCATTCCGAGGTCGGCCCCTTCGCC
The DNA here is from genome assembly GCA_014380965.1 of Rhizobiaceae bacterium. GTDB lineage: Bacteria > Pseudomonadota > Alphaproteobacteria > Rhizobiales > Rhizobiaceae > Plantimonas. The sequence goes on from JACMIV010000192.1 coordinate 3,414, forward strand.
AGCGCTTTTTGGCGGGTCGCGCTGGCGCTGCCGGTTCTCATCGTCTGGGCGCTCGCGACGCGGGACAGCGCGGCCGCGCCCTTCCTATCGCGCATCCGACATCGCGGTGTCGTCCTCTCCGGTCTCTTCTTCACGGGAGACCTCATCTTCTGGCACCTCGCGATCGTCAACACCTCGATCGCAAACGCCACCTTCTTCGCCTGCCTCGCCCCGATCTGGGTGGCGCTGCTGTCGCGCTTTGCGATCGGCGAGGCGGTGTCGCGACAGACCTTCCTCGGCCTTGCGCTCTCCGTGCCTGGGGCGGCGCTGCTCATCCTCCATTCCGCAGGCGGCGGAGGCAACGGTTCGCACTGGCTGGGTGATCTCTACGGCCTTGCCACCTCGTTCTTCTTCGGGCTCTATTTCCTCGCCGTGCGCGACGCGCGGCGGCATCTAAATGCCGGGGAGACGACGTTCGTCTCCAGCCTCGTCACGGCCGCGTTCCTCCTTCTTGCAGCGCTCCTGTCGGGAGAGGACTTCCTGCCGGAGACCCTTGCCGGCGCCTCCAACCTGCTCGCCCTCGGTCTTGTCAGCCATGCCGGCGGGCAAGGGCTTCTGACCGTTGCGCTCGGCGTTCTCTCCGCCTCGTTCTCCTCGCTCGTCATCTTCATCGAGGCGGTCGCCGCCGCCCTCTTCGGCTGGATCTTCGCCGACGAGACGCCGGGTCTACTTCAGGTCCTCGGCGGCGTCCTCATCCTCGGGGGGATCTGGATCGCCCGGCCGCGCCCGGCTCCGCTCCTCTGACACGCGTCGTCCACCTGCGGGGCAAGGCTTCCTCCTCGGCGACGCTTCGACACAAGCTTGCCTCAACCCTTGGCGTCTACGGATCGAACATCAGCTCTGCCCTTCCGCAGACGTCCGGTGGCTTCTTGATCGACAGGCGCAATCCCAATACCCGCAGGACAGGCGGCCCCAGCCGCACGGACGCCGTCGCGCTGTTCTGCGGCTGCGCGCTGGCGACGCTCCTCTCGCCGTCCGATGCTGTCACCCAGGTGCGCGCCGTGGACCGGCCGTCCTCGCCGATTGCCGATTCGCGGCTTCGTCCCGCCGCGCCCGGCGATTTACCGACGGAGCTCCGGCGCGATCCGTTCTCGCTGGAGAGCTTCCCAACCGAGCAGCCGCGGGCTCCTTACGAGCCGTTCAGCCGCGGCTCGGAACAGGCGGAAGGTCGCGAAGACGGCTTCGAGGAGCCTCCGAGCGAGGAGGAGACAGAGCCCGAGATCGAGGTAGAACCGGCCTTCGATCTCTTCGAGGGCCCGAGCGAACGTGCTTCGACGCCCGTCAATCGCGCCGAACCCCCGGCTGCACCCGGTGCCGCGCAGAACCGTCCTGCGTCTGCCGCGGCCGACGACTTGGCCGGGCGTGGCTCCGAGGCGAGAACAGGCCCGGATGGACGCGCACTCGATCCGCTGCTGGCAGCGCGCAACGGCGGCCTGCCTCAGAGCGACCTCGACATCCCATCGGCGGCGCCCCGCACGACCACCATCGACACGGTGACGGGTCGCCAGAACCTTCCGGTGACGGCGCTCCGCGGGGCGATCCCCATCGCTCTCGACGATCCGTTTGCCCCGGTCGGCATCCGTGTCGGCAGCTTCGTGCTTTATTCGACGCTCGAGCAGAATGCCGGCGTCTCCAGCAACCTCACGAACAGCGCGGGCGGGGAAAGCGGCGTCTTCTCCGAAACGATCCTGTCAGAGCGCCTCCTGTCGGACTGGTCGCGTCACCAGTTCGAATTGAACGGTCTTGCCTCCTACCGACGCAATTTTGCGGGAGAACTCGAAACCGAGCCCCGCCTGTCGCTCGATGGGCGACTGCGCGTCGACATCGACCGCTTGACCACGGCGACGCTGCGGGGCGCCGTAGCATACTCGCAAGAGGACCCGATCGACCTCGACGCCGGTCAGTCGCTCTCAGACCGGCCGGAGATCCTCACCTATTCGGCGGGCGCCGAGTTGGAGCGTCAATTCGGCCGCACGACGCTCGGGCTCGACGCTACGATCCTGCGCGAGGAACGAATGCTGCCCGAGGCGACGGCCGATCTCGTCCTGCTCGACGACAGCGTCACGACCTATACGACCGCCTTGCGCGCCGGCTACGAGATCTCGCCGGCGATCCAGCCATTCCACGAGGGCACTCTCGGACTGCGGCGCTTCGACGAGGAGACCGACTTCGCCGGGATCGAACGGAACGCCGAGGTCCATGCGCTGAAGGCTGGCACCGAATTCGATCTCGGTGAGAAATTCCTTGGCGAGGTCGCGGTGGGCTACGCCTGGAACGTGCCGGATGCGGACGCCGGCGAAACGTCCGGCTCGCCGACAGTCGATGCGCGGATCGCCTGGTCGCCGCAGCGCGGCACAGACGTCGTTCTCTCGGCGGGCACGGTCTTCGATCCGGACACCGACGGCTCTGGAACCTCGACGCTCTACGAGAGCGCGGTCGCGCTGCGCCACCGACTCACCCACCGCACGGACCTGACCGGCACCGTCTCGCTTGCCTATCGCGACGCCGAGCTCGAAACCGAGGTCGAGACCAGCTATGCGGCCGAAGCGGGCTTTCTCTACTGGCTGAACCGCAGCTTCGCCTTCACCGGCCTCCTGCGCCACGAGGCGCTGGAGACGAAGACGCCCAATGGCGACTACACTGCCGAGACGGCGAAGATCGGGATTCGGCTGCAGCGCTGAACCCCGCGCCCTGACGATGCCTTTCCATCACGTTCCGGGCAGGTCCGTCGACCAACGGTGCCACGCCGCTATTTCGCCCCGATGGACGCCTTCAGTGAATGTCGGAGTGACATCGGTCGCGGAAGGCGTTCGTCTTGGTAAAGGACCTCTTAAGACACTCTTCCTATGATGGAGCGACGGCGGTGGCCGCTCTCGACGATAGGGAGGTTGCCGCGTCGCGATGTCGAGCGATCGGTGCAACCGGTCTGCGGACATTTTCCCGCGGATCGTCCGGACTGACGATCAGCTACGCCCCTGTCCGACAAAGGAGCAGAACCATGCCTCTCGCCGCCCCGAAGATGCTCTCTCGGATCGCTTCCGCCATGCTTGCTGCGGTGCTTCTCGCGGGCACGGCGACGACCGCTTCCGCCGATGCGGGCTTTCGACGCTGGATCGCCGACTTCGAAGGTACCGCGGCCAAGAGCGGCGTTCGGCGCGACGTCTATCGCGCCGCGTTCGCGGGCGTCGACGAGCCGGATCCGAGCGTCGTCGAGAAGGCGCGGTTCCAGCCGGAATTCCGCGATACGATCTGGGACTATCTCGACAACCGCGTGCACGAGGAATCGGTCGGCGAGGGCCGGGCTCTGCGCGGGCGCATGAAATCGACGCTCGACCGGATCGAGAAGCGGTTCGGCGTCGATCGCGACATCCTCCTCGCCATCTGGTCGATGGAATCCAATTATGGCCGCATCCTGGAGCGGACCGACGTCGTCAAGAGCGTTCCGCGCTCGCTCGCCACGCTCGCCTATCTCGACAAGAAGCGCGCGAAGTTCGCGCGCACGCAGCTCATCGCCGCGCTGAAGATCGTGCAGGACGGGGACGTTTCGATCGCGGGGCTCACCGGATCGTGGGCCGGTGCCATGGGCCACACGCAGTTCATCCCGACGAGCTACCGGCTTTATGCCGCCGACATGGACGGGAACGGCCACGCGGACGTGTGGACGAGCCCGACAGATGCGCTTGCTACTGCGGCGAACCTCCTCGCCAAGAACGGCTGGCGCTCGCGCGAGACGTGGGGCTACGAGGTGAAGTCGCCTTCGGCCAAGACCGCGGCAAGCCTAGATGGCGCCAGCAAGACGATCGGCGAGTGGTCCAAGCTCGGCTTCCAGCGTGCCGCCGGCGGCGCGTTTCCCTCCGCGGGCCAAAAAGCCAATCTTCATCTGCCCGCGGGTCCGAACGGCCCCGCCTTCCTGCTGACGCGGAACTTCTACGTCCTCAAGAACTATAACAACGCAGACAAATATGCGCTCGGCGTTGGTCATCTCGCCGATCAGATCGGCGGCGGGGGCACCTTCGTGCAGGCTTGGCCGCGTGGCTATACGCCGCTCTCGATGGACGAACGCTACGAGGTGCAGAAGCATCTGACGAGCCACGGCTTGTACGACGGCAAGATCGACGGCAAGATCGGGTCAGGCTCAAAAGGGGCGATCATGTCGTATCAGCGACGCGTCGGCGTCGATCCGGACGGAAATGCCTCGAAGGCGCTCCTCGACATCATGCGCAGGAACTGAAGACGGATGGCGGTATCGCGGTTGGCAGGGAAACTCGAGGCATCACCGGCAAGGCTGGTGACGATCCTGCTCGTCGCCGCGATCCTGCTGGTGACGGACCTCGTGCCGCAGGTGGGTCTCTCGCCGGCGGCAGCACAGCAGCGACAGCGCACCATCATGGACATGCTGTTTG
>JACMIV010000193.1 GCA_014380965.1 Rhizobiaceae bacterium
CGTCCTGGCAGCCGGGCGGGAAGACGGGGCAGTTCGTGAGTGCTACGCTTTCGCTGCCGTGCCCCATGAGGCGAGCTGTGCAGAGCGAACCGGGTCCAAGCGCCTTCGTGCAAATGCAACGTTCGGAGATCGGATGACGATCGAGACCCAGCCGACGACCGTTCCGATGCCGGTAGCGATGGGCAGCGGCGCACGATCAGCCCGCTCCGGCGCGGCATCGCGCAAGCTGTCGCTCGATTGGCTGGGCGTCGTCCCCTTCTTCGCCTTCCTTGCGCTCTTCATGGTGCTGCCGACGCTTTACCTCGTCGTCGGTGCTTTCCAGGACCCGTCGGGCGCCTTCACGACGGAGAACATCGCCGGATTGTTCTCCCCCGGCATTCTCGCCGCGTACAAGATCAGCATCCAGATCAGCCTCGCCTCGGCCGCGCTCGGCACGCTGTTCGGCTTCTTCCTCGCCTATGCCGCCGTCAAGGGCGCGCTGCCCGACTGGGTCCGGCCGACGCTGATGACCTTCTCCGGCGTAGCCTCGAACTTCGCAGGCGTTCCGCTCGCCTTCGCCTTCATCGCGACGCTCGGTCCGCTCGGCCTTCTCACCTCCGCGATCTTCGAGACATTCGACGTCAGGATCTACCGGCTTGGCTTCACGCTCTTCTCGTTCTGGGGCCTGACGATCACCTATCTCTATTTCCAGATCCCGCTGATGATCCTCATCATCGCGCCGGCGATCGACGGCTTGAAACGCGAATGGGGGGAGGCCGCGGCGATTCTCGGGGCGAGCCGGTTGCAATATTGGCGCATGGTCGTCCTGCCGGTCCTGACGCCGAGCCTTCTCGGCTGCTTCCTCCTCCTCTTCGCCAACGCCTTCGGCGCCATCGCCACCGCCTACGCGCTGACCGGCTCGTCTCTCAACATCGTGCCGATGGTGCTGTTCGCGCAGATCCGCGGCGACGTGCTGCACAATCCCAATCTCGGCTACGCCATCGCCTTCGGCATGATCGTCGTCACCGGCCTCACCAACGGCTTCTACATCTGGCTGCGGACGCGCGCCGAACGGTGGCAGCGATGAAGACCGGCCGGCTTGTCCCGACGCTGTTTCTCGTCTTCGGCGCGCTCTATTTTCTGCTGCCGCTGCTGGCGACCTTCCTCTTCTCGCTGAAGAAGATCCGCGACACCTGGAGCTTCGAGGCCTACCGGGTCGTTCTCGCCGACGCGAACTTCCAGGCAAGCTTCCTCTTCTCGATCGCCACGGCGCTCGCGACCATCCTCGTCGGCATTCTCCTCGTCGTGCCGACCGCCTATTGGGTACGCCTGCGCCTGCCTGGCCTTCGGCCCGCGATGGAGTTCATGACGCTCCTGCCGCTCGTCATCCCGGCGATCGTCATCGTCTTCGGCTATATCCGGATGTACGGCTCGTCCTCCTATCTGCCGTTCACCGGCTCGACGACGGGCACCAACATCCTCCTCGTCTGCGGCTACGTCGTGCTCGCGCTGCCGTACATGTACCGGGCTGTCGACACCGGCCTCGGCGCGATCGACATTCGCACCCTGACGGAGGCCGCCGAGAGCTTCGGCGCCTCGCGCCGAACGATCATCCTCAAGGTGATCCTGCCGAACGTGCGTGCCGCCGTCCTCTCCGGCGCCTTCCTGACCTTCGCCATCGTCATCGGCGAGTTCACGATCGCGAGCCTCCTGGCCCGCCCGGCCTTCGGCCCCTACATCGCGCTCGTCGGGTCGAACCGAGCCTACGAAGCGGCAGCGCTCGCCATGATCGCCTTCGCCATCACCTGGGGCTGCATGGGCTTCCTGCAGGTTTTCGGCGGCCGCAGCGCGGGCGAGAAGCGATGATCCTTCCCGCAACAGAGAAGAGGCACGGTCGATGAGCTTTCTCGAACTGACGGCGGTGAAGAAGTCCTTCGGCACCAACACCGTGGTCCACGGCGTCGATCTCGGCATCGAGAAGGGCGAGTTCGTCTCCTTCCTCGGCCCCTCCGGTTGCGGAAAGACGACCGTCCTGCGGATGATCGCCGGCTTCGAAAGCCCGTCCTCCGGCACGATCCGCATCGATGGCAAGGACGTGACGCATCTTCCCCCGAACGAGCGCAAGATCGGCATGGTCTTCCAGGCCTACGCGCTCTTCCCGAACATGACGGTCGCCGACAACGTCGCCTTCGGCCTCCGGGTCGCCGGCCGCGGCAAGGACGAGATCAAGTCCCGCGTTGCGGAGATGCTGGACCTCATCAAGCTCGGCCATCTCGGCACGCGCTATCCCTACCAGCTCTCCGGCGGCCAGCAGCAGCGCGTGGCGCTCGCCCGCGCGCTGGCGGTGAAGCCGCAGGTGCTCCTCCTCGACGAGCCGCTCTCGGCGCTCGACCGGCAGCTCCGGCAGTCCATGCAGATCGAATTGAAGAACCTGCAGCACACGCTCGGCATCACCTTCCTC
>JACMIV010000194.1 GCA_014380965.1 Rhizobiaceae bacterium
ATCTGCCTTGAGCCCTGCGCGGGCGCCACGGCCCAGCGCGCCCTCGCGGGCGCCGATGAAGCCGAGACCGGTCAGCGCGTAGATCCTGCGGTCGATTCCGGCAAGACGGGCGGCGGCGCCGCCGACGAGGATCGAGCGCAGCGAGATGCAGTGGACGATGTCGGGGCGCTCGGACATGAGGATCGCGCGAAGGCGAAGCAGCGCAGCGGCGGCCGTGAAGGGATCGAGGCTGCGGCGCTCGGCTTCGAGCGGCACGACACGCGCGCCGGTCGCCTCGATCGCCGCAGCGTCGTCACGGACCCGCGTCACCACCACGACGTCGAGTCCCATTTCGCGAGCGGCGCGCGCCATGGGCAGGAAATGCGAGACGAAGAACCAGTCCTCGGTGACGACGAAGACGATCTTGCGGCGCGGAGCGGCAGAGGGTGGCATCGGCGATTCCGGGCGGGCGAGGCTCGGCGCCTCGGACAACGCCACCGGGATTAGCCCGTCCCGGCGCCACGGCAAAGGGGTCATTCCACCGGCTGCCCGGCCAGCCTCGGGCGCCAAAAAGCCGCCGGCGGGAGCTTCGGCTCAGATGGAGAGAATTGCGACCTGAAGCTTTGGCCGTTCTGCGCTATCTTACCCTCTCAACGTCACGACCGGATCGGACCGATGACCTTCGCCTCCTTCACAGCACTGCTCGGCTTTCTCGCGCTCGCCGCCTTCTTCGCGTCGAGCGGCGCCGTCTTCACGCCGGGACCCTGGTATCGGGCTCTCGCCAAACCCTCCTGGACGCCGCCCGACTGGGCGTTCCCGGTCGTCTGGGCCATCCTCTTCACCCTGATCGCCGTGTCGGGCTGGCTGGTCTTCGAGGCGGCGGGCTTCGTGATCCTGCCCTTTGCCGTCTATCTCGGCCAATATGTGCTGAACGGCCTCTGGTCCTACCTCTTCTTCGGGATTCGCCGTCCGGATCTCGCCTTCTTCAACGTCGTCGCGCTCTGGCTCGGGATCGTCGCGACGATCCTCGTCTTCGCCCCGATCAGCCAGACCGCCGCGCTTCTGCTTGCGCCCTATCTTCTGTGGGTGACGATCGCCGGCTGTCTCAACTGGTCGATCTGGCGGCGCAATCCGCAAGGTTTCGCTCTCGGCTAGACGCCTTTCGCGAATCCGCATGGATGCGTTCGGACTTGACCCGGCGAAGCCACGATGGTGCATCGCCTCCGATGGCCACGACCCGCCCACCGCCGGGACTTGTCGTGCCTGTCCGATCCCGATACCCGCCCGACTGGAGCCCCCGCATGACCTTCGCGCATTATCCGAGCCTCAAGGACACCGTCGTCTTCGTCACCGGCGGCGCCTCCGGCATCGGAGCCGAGATCGTCCGCGCCTTCGCCGCGCAAGCGGCGAAGGTCGGCTTCGTCGATCTCGACGCCGAACGCGGCTCAGCCCTCGCCGCCGAGCTTTCCAACTCGGCGACGGTCGCGTTCGAGCCGTGCGACCTCAAGGATATCGACGCGTTGAGGGGAGCCTTCGCCGCGCTGAAGGCCGCGCTCGGACCGGCCGGCGTCCTCGTCAACAATGCCGCGCGCGACGACCGACACGGCTGGGAGGACGTGACGCCCGACTACTACGACGAGCGCATCGCCACAAACCTTCGCCACATGTTCTTCGCCACGCAGGCGGTTGCACCGGACATGATCGCCGCGCGCAAGGGCTCAGTCGTCAATCTCGGCTCGAATTCTTGGCATCAGGCAAGCGGCGGGATGCCGGTCTACACGACGGCGAAATCGGCCGTCCACGGCATGACGCGCTCCTTCGCCCGCGACCTGGGCAAGCACATGATCCGTGTCAACACGGTCGTGCCGGGCTGGGTCATGACCGAACGGCAGAAGGAACTCTGGGTGACGCCCGAAGCGTTGCGGGAGACGTTGGAGCGCCAGTGCCTCCCCGTCGAGATCCAACCGGTCTACCTCGCCCGCATGGTCCTCTTCCTCGCCTCGGACGATTCGGCGATGTGCACGGCGAACAACTACATGGTCGAGGCGGGATCGATCTGAGCCGAATGATTTTCGCCTACCGCGTCGGTCGTCGGCTCATGCCGGGGCCGATGTCCATCTCGTAGACGACGTGGCGCTCTTCGAAGCCTGCGAGGCGGTAGAGGGAGCGCATCGCTTCGTTCGACGTCGCGGTGCGGCCGACGATGCGGGAGAAACCCTCTTCCTCGCAATAGGCAAGCACCGCGCGCAGCAGCCCGACCGCCGCTGCCGGCCCGGCTGAGGCTCCGTCGACATAGAGGCTGCGGAAATCGGCGTAGGTTTCGCCGGTGATGAAGTTTTGCCGCTTTGCCACCCAGGCCCATCCAGCAATGCGCTCTGCGCCCGAAGTGTCCGATACGACAAGGACCTGTGTCCAATCGTCCCCGTATTTCAGGAGCTTGCCGAGCTTCTTGCGGTAGTGTGCAAGATCCGTCACCGCTTCGTCGGCGAAGGATGCGACCGCGATCTCCGCCTCGAAACCAGCGACCGTCTCGATGTCGCTTTGGCGGAACGCGCGGATGGCTACCCTGGGGGGCTGGGAGGCCCGTTCTGGGGCGGCGTCGGGGCTCTCGGCTGACATCTCGTCCGGCATGTTGCCCTTTCGCTGCGGCTCTAGGGCCTCGTATCAAGCACGGGGGCACGTTCCGCAAGACAGCAGCTGAACCTTGCCGCTTCGGCGGGTGGTGACTATAGGGTGCGGCAACAGGCGCCCGACGCCGCCGGACGAAACGGTCCCGTCTGCCGCGGGACGCCCCTTCCAGACGATCCGGCCGGAGCACGACCTCATGAAGATCCGGCAAGTCCTCGCCGACATGCGAAACTGCGATGCCATCATCGAGGACGAGACGGCGCTCCGCGACGCCGCCATCGGTGCTGCGAAGGCCGCGGGCGCAACGATCATCGGCGAGCACGCCCAGCGCTACGTACCGCATGGGATCACCCTCGTCGTCTTTCTCGCGGAGAGCCACGTGATGCTGACCACCTGGCCCGAGTACAGGATGGTGCTCGTCGACATCCTGCTTTGCAATCCGGACATGTCCGAGGACGCGGCCGTCGACGAGGTGGCCCGCCGCCTGTGCCCGAACGGCGTCGTCGAGCGCTCCTACGTGACGCGCCACATCGAGCCGCTGGACGCGGCCGCGCCCTGATGGAGCGGCCGGCGCCCCCCTGGTGGCGC
>JACMIV010000195.1 GCA_014380965.1 Rhizobiaceae bacterium
ATCGCCGAATGGGACCGGCCGAACGGGCTGCACATCGCCCGCGTCAGGACGCCGCTCGGCGTCGTCGGCGTCATCTACGAAAGCCGCCCGAACGTCACGGCCGACGCCGGCGCGCTCTGCCTCAAGGCCGGAAACGCCGTGATCCTGCGCGGCGGCTCGGATTCGGCGGCATCCTCGGCCGCGATCCACGCCGCGCTCTGCGAGGGCATCAGCGCTGCGGGACTGCCCGAGGATGCGATCCAGATCGTCCCGACCGCCGATCGGGCGGCCGTCGGCCACATGCTGAAAGGCCTCGAAGGCGCCATCGACGTCATCGTGCCGCGCGGCGGCCGCTCGCTCGTGGCAAGGGTCCAGGACGAGGCGCGCGTGCCGGTCTTCGCCCATCTCGAGGGCCTCTGCCACGTCTATGTCGACAAAGGTGCGGACCTCGACATGGCCAAGGCCATCGTCGTGAATTCCAAGATGCGCCGCACCGGCGTCTGCGGCTCGGCCGAGACGCTGCTTGTCGACAGGGCGGTCGCAGGCACGCATCTCTTGCCGATCATCCAAGCGCTAGAGGCGGCCGGCTGCGAAATCCGCGCCGACGAGGTCGCCCGGCAGATGTTCCCGGGAGCCTCCCCGGCGAGCGCGGAGGATTTCGAGACCGAGTATCTCGACGCCATCATCTCGGTCGCGCTCGTCGACGGCGTTGCGGGTGCGGTCCGCCATATCGAACGCCATTCGTCGCACCACACCGAAGCGATCGTCACCGACGATCCGGCCGCGGCCGAGGCGTTTTTCTCGGGCATCGATTCCGCGATCCTTCTCCACAATGCCTCCACGCAGTTCGCCGACGGCGGCGAGTTCGGCATGGGCGGAGAGATCGGCATCGCGACCGGCAAGATGCATGCGCGCGGTCCCGTCGGCGTCGAGCAGCTCACGAGCTTCCAGTACCGGGTCAGCGGCCGGGGCCAGATCCGCCCGTGACGATCCACACCCCGCCGACGCCCGAGGCGAGGGAGGCGACGATCGGCTCTGCCACGCCCGCCGGATTCATCGGGCAGCAGGTGGGCGTCGCACCGCCATACCTGAAGATGCCGCACGCCGGGCCCGGTATGGTGGTCGGCCTCTTCGGCGGCTCCTTCAACCCACCCCACGAGGGCCACCGTCTCGTGGCAAGGCTCGCGATCCGGCGGCTTCGCCTCGACCGGCTCTGGTGGATCGTCACGCCCGGAAATCCCCTGAAGGATCACGGCCGGCTGCGCCCCCTCGCCGAGCGGATCAGAGATTCGGAGACGTTTGCCCAAGACCCGCGCATTCAGGTCACCGCCTTCGAGGCCGGACACCGGCTGCTCTACACCGCCGAGACGCTGCGGCTCGTCCATGCGCGTCGTCCGGGCGTCCGATTCGTCTGGATCATGGGCGCCGACAGCCTCGCCTCGTTCCATCTCTGGCAGGACTGGCGCCGCATCGCAGCTACGACGCCGATCGCCGTCGTCGATCGGCCGGGCTCGACGCTCTCGCTCCTCTCCTCCCCGATGGCCAAGACCTTCGCCGCGCACCGGCTCGGCGAGGAGGAGGCGGGCTTGCTTCCGCAGCGTAAGGCTCCCGCATGGGTCTTCCTGCATGGTCCCCGTTCGCCGATGTCGTCGACGGCGTTGCGCGGGGAATAGCGATCAAGACGACGCCGACGAACGTGCAGAGAGCCGATCGGCCCGAGGGTGCGGTGTCTCCGTCTTGAAACGGACATTGAAGAGTGACTATCTTGGACTGCGGGCTCGGCCATCCTGTGCTTGTCCCGCCTGGCAAAAAGGAAGAACGACACTGAGACATGCTACCCCGACGGAGGGCGCCCCTATCGGCGTCTCCTCCGAGGCGCCCACGAGCGAGAAGACGCTTCTGCGGCCCGCCATCGACGTCGTCATCGCGAGTCTCGAAGACTCCAAGGGCGAAGAGATCTTTGCGATCGATCTCAGGGGCAAGTCCGCCCTTGCCGATCACATGGTGATCGTCTCCGGACGCTCGAACCGCCACGTGACCGCCGTCGCCGACCATCTCCTGCGCGACCTCAAGGAGCATTGTCTCCTGAAATGCAAGGTCGAGGGTCTTCAGAACGGCGACTGGGTGCTGATCGACGCGGGCGACATCATCGTCCACATCTTCCGGCCCGAGGTCCGTACTTTCTACAACATCGAGAAAATGTGGTCGGTCGGCGAAGCGGCAGACGCGACCGTTCACTGAGGTTTCCCGATGCCGCGCCGCGGAAGCGTCGGATGTGCTGCCGCAGGTCCTGCGGCGGACGAGGGTAGTATAACGACGCGCTCGTACGGACGCTGCGATCGATGCGGCTGACGATCGCCGCCATCGGCCGGATGAAGGCGGGCCCCGAGCAGACGCTTGCGGAGCGTTATGTCGGCCGCTTTGCAAAGAGCGGATCGGCGCTCGGCCTCGACTATGCCGGGCTCGTCGAGCATCCCGAATCGCGCGCGTCGGCGGTCGCCGAACGCAAGCGCGAGGAGGCGGGTCGGCTCGTCCAGTCGCTCCCCGAGAAAGCGGCGCTGATCGCGCTCGACGAAACCGGCAAGACGCTTTCCTCGGAAGATTTCGCTGCTGCCCTCGCCGCTCTTCGCGACGAAGGCCTGCGTGATCTCGGCCTCGTCATCGGCGGCCCGGACGGCCTCGATCCGGACATCCGCGCTCGGGCGCGACTCGTCTTGTCTCTCGGCCGCATGACTTGGCCGCACCAGATCGCCCGCATCCTTCTCGCCGAGCAACTCTATCGCGCGACGACGATCCTCTCGGGCCATCCCTATCACCGGGCTTGATGGGTCGTACCCAAAGGGCGATCGACGACTCTCCTGTTGCAGCGCCGCACCGCCGCCACAAAATCGTCGCGCGGCATGATCCGCGTCATCAACCAACCATGCTTTCCGTCCAACCCCCGCACATTCTCCGGGGGACGCTGCCGCGGCGCCCCGGCATGGTTGATGCATTGTTAAGACGCTGAGTCTAGACTCGTCGTCTTGCAGGGCTCGGGCGAACCCGGGTCTCTTCACATCGAGACGAAGGAGGCGGTGCTGGCACGGGACGGGACGAAGTCGCGGGAACGCTGGAACAGGCGCGGACGTAGGTTCGCGACGCTCCTTGCGGCCGTCGCGGTCTCCGCTCTCTTGTACGCACCGGCCAAGACGCAAGCCGAACCCGAAAAACCCGGGCCAGACATCACCGGCAGCATCGCGTCGGGCGGCGTCGCCACGATCGGCCGCATCCTCGCGCTGGAGGCCGAGCGCAAGGAGACGGCCGAGGACCTCGCCAATCTGGCGGCGACGATCTCGCTGACCGAGGAGAGCATCCATTCTCTCGACTCCGAAATCGCCTCGCTTGCTGCCGATCGCGACAAGATCCGTGCGGCGATGATCGAAGCCGCCGCCGCGCAGAAGGCGATCGAGACCGATATCGCCGCGACCGAAACGCGCATTGCAGGGCTCGCCGCCGACGAGGCGACGCAGAAGGCTTCGCTGCGTGCACGCCGCGGCCTTCTCGCCGAAGTGTTGGGCGCTTTGGAGCGCATGGGCCGCAAGCCGCCGCCGGCCCTCCTCGTGCGGCCGGACGACGCGCTGGGCTCGGTCCGGAGCGCGATCCTCCTCGGCGCCGTCGTGCCGCGCATCCGCAAGGAGACGGAGACGCTCGTCGTGGATCTCGACAGGCTGACGGCCGTCAAGCGCGAGATCGCTGCCGAAAAGGACCGCTATCTCGCCGGCATGACGAAGCAGCGCGCGGAGGAGGCCCGGCTCGCCCGCCTTTTCGAAGAGAAGGAAAAGCTTGAGGCCGGCAACCGCGACCGCCGCGCGGCGGAAAGCGCG
>JACMIV010000196.1 GCA_014380965.1 Rhizobiaceae bacterium
ATGCACATGTAGGCGCCGCCGATGCCGACGGCGTTTTCCGGCGTCCAGGTGCGGGCGGGATTGTACTTCGTCGTCACCAGCCGGTGGCGCGGATCGAGGGGCGTCGCCACCGGCGCGCCGAGATAGACGTCGCCGAGGCCCATGACGAGGTAGCTGGCGTCGAGGATGGTGCGCTGGACCGCGGCCTCGTCGGAAAGCCCGTTGATCCGGCGGATGAACTCGATGTTGTCGGGGCACCAGGGCGCGTTCGGCCGCACCAGCTCCATGTATTTGCGCGCGGCAAGCTCTGTCTCTGGATCGCGCCAGGACAGCGGCAGGTGGACGATGCGGCTCGGCACCGCGATGTCCTCGATCGCCGGCAGCGACTTCTCGATCTCCGACAGCGCGCCGAGAAGCTTTGCACGAGACAGCGCCGACGGATCGTAATGGACCTGCAGCGAGCGGATGCCGGGCGTGAGGTCGACGACGCCGGGGAGGCGCATCTCCTGAAGCGCCTGCATGAGAACATGGGCGCGCAAGCGCAGTCCGATGTCGAGGGTCATGTCGCCATATTCGACGAGGACGTTCTCGTCGCCCTGACGGCGGTAGACGACCTTGACGGGGCCGTCCTCGCGAAACCCGAGGATCGCGGAACCCGCCTCCGAGCGCCGGAGCAGGGCGGGTCCCGCCAAAGGATCGGCCGGACGCGCGACGGGCCTGAAGCGAACGATGTCACCCGGCTTCAACTGACCAATCTTCCAGAGGTCTTCGGCGGCAACGACAGCCGGGCAGACGAAGCCGCCCAGGCTCGGTCCATCCGGGCCGAGGATGATCGGCGTGTCGCCGGTGAAGTCGAGCGCGCCGACGGCATAGGCGTTGTCGTGGAGGTTCGATGGGTGGAGGCCCGCCTCCCCGCCATCGGCGCGTGCCCATTCGGGCTTCGGCCCGACGAGCCGCACGCCGGTGCGCGCGCTGTTGAAATGTACCTCGTAGGGCGTGGAAAAAAGCGTTTCGACATCGGCATCCGTGAAGAAATCCGGCGCGCCGTGAGGGCCGTAGACGACGGCGAGCTCGACCACTTGCGACAGCGGCGCGAGCGGTATCGGCGTGGGCGCGGCGACCGGCTCCGTGCCGCCGAAAGGCAGGATGTCGCCAACTTTCAACGTGCCGGTCGCATGGCCGCCGAAGCCGCCGAGCGCGAAGCTCGCCCGCGAGCCGAGAATCTCCGCCGCGTCGAAGCCGCCGCGGATGGCGAGATAGGTCCGCTGCCCCGGCCCTTCGATCGCGCCCATGTCCAGCGTCTGGCCGGCTTGGATCATCACCGGTTCGCCGTAGGACACGCCGCGCCCTTCGACCCTTGCCGGCATCGCGGCGCCGGAAAGGCCGATGACGGCGTCGCGGTGGAAGACGAGCCTTGGCCCAGAGACTGTCAGTTCGAGCGCCGCACTCTTCTCGTCATTGCCGACGATCCGGTTGGCGATCTCGAAGGACTTTGCGTCCATCGGCCCGCTCGGCGGGACGCCAACATGCCAGAGGCCGAGCCGGCCCGGCAGTTCCTGGAGGCTCGACTGCGTGCCCGGCAGCAGCACCTCCACCGCGGCGGGCCGGTAGACGAAGGCGCCGAGCACGGAGGTCGCGACGTCGGCGGCCGCGAACATATCGCTGGCGGCGATGGCTTTGAGGTAACCGAGATTGGTCTCGATGCCGGCGACCGTCGTCCCGGCGAGCGCTTCGTTCAGTCGTGCGAGCGCATCCTTGCGGGTCTCGCCGCGCACGATGATCTTGGCCAGCATCGGATCGTAGAACGGCGTCACGTCGCTGCCCGTCTCGATCCAGCCGTCGATCCTGATGTCGCCGCCTTCCGGAGCATCGGGAAAGCGCACCTTGGTCAGTCGGCCGGCGCTCGGGCGAAAACCCTGCAGGGCGCTCTCGGCATAGAGGCGGACCTCCATCGCGGCGCCTTTCGGCGGCGCCCGCCGATAGCCCGCAAGCACGTCCTCGCCCGCCGCCTGCCGGATCATCCATTCGACGAGATCGATGCCCGTCACCATCTCGGTCACGGGATGCTCGACCTGAAGGCGGGTGTTCACCTCGAGAAAGGAAAAAGCCGACCGCTCGACGTCGTAGACGAACTCGACCGTCCCGGCGGAGGCATAGGACACGCTCTTGCAGAGCGCGACGGCAGCAGCGTGGAGGTCCGCGCGCTGTTGGTCCGACAATCCCGGCGCCGGCGTCTCCTCGACGACCTTCTGGTTGCGCCGCTGGAGCGAGCAGTCCCGCTCGCCGAGCGCTGCGACCTCGCCTCGGCCGTTGCCGAAGATCTGGACCTCGACGTGCCGGGCTTTTGAAACGAAGCGCTCGAGATAGACGCGGGCGTCGCCGAAACTCGCCTTGCCCATGCGGCGCACGGTCTCGAAGGCGTCGGACAGACTTGCCGCGTCGAGGCAGAGCTGCATGCCGATGCCGCCGCCCCCGGCGGTGGATTTCAGCATGACGGGATAGCCAACGACATCGGCCGCGGCGAGCGCTTCGGACACCGATGAGAGGAGGTCGGAGCCTGGTAGGAGAGGCACGCCGGAGGCGCGGGCGAGGTCGCGCGCGGTGTGCTTCAGGCCGAAGGCTTCGAGATGGGCCGGCTCCGGCCCGATGAAGACGATGCCTTCCGCAGCGAGAGCCCGGGCGAAGGCGACGTTCTCCGAGAGGAAGCCGTAGCCGGGATGGACCGCCTCCGCGCCGGTCGCGCGGCAGGCCTCGACGATGCGCTCGGCCATGAGATAGCTCGCCGCCGCCGGGGCCTCGCCGATGACGACATGCTCGTCGGCATCGAGGACGGCGCGGTGGAAGCGGTCGGCCTTGGAGGCGACTGCGACGGAGGCGATGCCCATGCGTTTCAGAGTGCGGGCGACGCGCCCGACGATCTCGCCGCGATTGGCGATGAGGACCTTGCGGAACATCGCTCAGATCCCCGGCGCGGGAAGGATCTGGACGCGCACCGGCGTCGGGTTGAAGCCGTTGCACGGGTTGTTCACCTGCGGGCAGTTCGAGATGACGCAGAGGAGGTCCATCTCCGCCACCATCTCGACGATGCCGCCCGGCTCCGAGATGCCGTCGGCGATGACGAGATCGCCGTTCGGCGCGATGGGCACGTTCATGAAGAAGTTGATGTTCGGCACGATGTCGCGCTTGGTCATGCCGTAGCGCGCGACCTCCAGCACGAAGTTCTCGCGGCAGGCGTGGAGATATTTCGTGTGATGGCCGAAGCGCACGGTGTTGCTCTCGCAGGAGCAGGCTCCGGCGGACGTGTCGTGCCGGCCGCAGGTGTCGGCGGTGATCGTCGCCATCACGCGCCCCTCGTTGGAGAGGATGCGCGTGCCGAGCCCAAGGTAGGCGGAGCCCTGCGCGCGGAGCGTATCCTGTCCGCTGTAGCGCTCGGCGAAATCGTCGGCGCGGTAGAACAGCGTGTCGACGGCCTGCTGGCCCTCGCTGTCGATGATCCGCAGCGTCTCGCCGCGATGGATGTAGCCAGACCAGGGGGCGCGGGCGGGAACGAGATGGTCGAGCCGGGGCGCGGCTGCGACATTGGCGGGCGAGCCGTCGAAGAGGGTCGTAGTCATCCTGTCTCTCCTCAGACGGCCAAAGCGGCGGCGGTGTTCTCGAAGCCACGACGGGCCTCGGCGCTCGCCGTGCGGCATGGATCGTCGATCGCGGCCGCCGGCATGCGAAACCGGACGACATCGACCGGTCCGGGCGCGTAAGGCCTGGCTGTGTCGAGCGGATGCGGGGTGTTCGACAGGAGGACGAGAAGGTCGATCTCCGCCCTGAGGTCGACGAAGTCGCCGGGCTTGCGAACGCCCTCACGCCAGACGAAGCGCTCGTTCTCGCCGACATGGACGGGGGCGAAGAGGGTAACGCACGGCCCGATGTCGCGTTTCGACAGCCCGAGCTTCAGCGCCCCCTGCACGGCATTGTCGCGGGCGTTGCGGAACGGACCCGGCCCGAAGGCGGCAAGCGTGGAGGCGGCGGTCGAGCCCCCGAGAAGCGCGTCATGCGCGCCGCTCGTGTCCTCGACGATCGAGAGGATCACCCGGCCCATGTCGGAGAAGAGAACGCGGCCTTTGCGCAGGGTCACCGACCACTGGATCTTAACGCTATCGGCGTGGTTCAGCCGCTCGGACGTGTCGGCGGCATTCCAGGCGAAGAGCGAGACGGCGGACGCACCAGTCGTGTTGACGAGGCGCAGGCCCTCGCCGCGGCGAAGTCGGAGGCAAGTGTACCAGCCGCCGGGAACGGTCTTGGACGAGACGATCGCTTCGGGATCGAGAGACGCGCCACCCCGCACGGTCGGCTCCGGCAGGGCGTGCCCGACATCGCCGGTGCCGGCGGCTTTCAGCGCCTCGTAGCGGCTTCGATGCGCGTCCATCGCGGCGCGGGCATCCGGGGAAAGGTCCATGTGAGGCGTCCTTCAGGTGGTTTCGCGCGGGTCGTCCCGCGAAGGCTCCGGGCGAAGCGCCGCGTCGTCGCGGGCGGAGCGGAGGGAAACGACGTTGCCGGGAAGTGCGCCAGGCGTCTTCGGCGGCCAGAGGTCGATGTCGCGGGTGATCTTGGCGCCGTAGCGCTCGCGCTCTTCCGGCCGGTCGCGCGGCCGCTCGAAGGCGACGACGCGCGTGCCGAGGCCGAATGCTTCGGGGAGATCGTGCGTGACCATCACGACCGTGAGGTCGCAGGTGTTCCAGATCCGGCGCATGAGGGCGTGGATGTCCGCGCGGATGCCGGGATCGAGCGCGCCGAAGGGTTCGTCGAGGAGGAGGATCTTCGGCTTCTGCATCAGCGCCTGGGCGAGCGCGAGGCGCTGCTGCATGCCGCCGGATAGCTGGGCGGGATATTTGTCCTCCTGGCCGGCTAGGCCGACTTCGGCGAGAAGCGCCATCGCATCCTCGCGCGCCTGCTGCCGCGCGGCGCCGAAGAGGCGCGCGAAGAAGCCGCCGGTCTGGAATTCACGGCCGAGCATGACATTTCCCACGGCGGTCAGGTGCGGAAAGACCGAATAGCGCTGGAACACAACGCCCCGGTCGGATCCCGGCTCGGGCGCCAGCGGCCGGCCGCCGACAAGGATCTCGCCGCGCGTCGGCTTCTCCTGGCTGAGCAGCATGCGCAGGAACGTCGTCTTGCCGCAGCCTGACGGGCCGACGAGGGCGACGAAGGCGCGGGGCGCGATCTCGATCGAGATGTCCTCCAGCACGATCTGGTCGCCGAACTCCTTCCAGACGTTGCGGACGCTGATCGCGCCGTCGTCTTCGATCGTCGATCCAGCCATCAGCCTGCCCTCCCTGCGAACCAGGGAAAGGCGCGTGCCTGGAGCAGACGCAGCGCAAAATCCATGAGGAAGGCGATGAGCGTGATCCAGGCGACGTAGGGGAGAATTACGTCCATCGAGAGATAGCGCCGCACGAGGAAGATGCGGTAGCCGAGGCCCGATTCCGAGGCGATCGCCTCCGCCGCGATGAGGAACAGCCAGGCCGGCCCGAGCGACAGGCGCACGGAATCGATGAGGCGCGGCAGGATCTGAGGCAGCGTCACGCGGAGCGCCAGCTGCCAGCTCGTCGCGCCCAGCGTCTCGGCCTTGATCGTCTGCTCGCGCGGCAGTTCCTCGACACGCGCCGCAAGGTCCCGAATGAGAAAAGGCGTTATGCCGATGGCGATGAGCGTGATCTTGGCGCTTTCGCCGAGCCCGA
Organism: Rhizobiaceae bacterium; assembly: GCA_014380965.1. Taxonomy (GTDB): domain Bacteria; phylum Pseudomonadota; class Alphaproteobacteria; order Rhizobiales; family Rhizobiaceae; genus Plantimonas. Next base: position 5,712 of record JACMIV010000196.1, read on the forward strand.
GCAGGATGAACAGGATCGGCAGCAACGCCAGCGGCGGCACCATCGAGACCACCGACACGAAGGGCGCGAATGTCGCCCGCGCCATCGGCAGCAGACCGAGGACGAGGCCGACGACGAGAGCGAGGACGGTGGAGATCGCCAGTGCCGCGAGGATGCGCGTGACGCTCGCGGCCGTGTCCACCCACATGAGGTAGTCCCCGGTGCGCGGATCGGGCGTCAGGGCCATGCGGCGGAAGCCGGCGGCGATGGTCTCGAAGGCGGGAAGCAGCTTGTCGGCAGGATTGGCGGCGAGGCGCAGGTCGGAAGCGACGGCATAGAGAACCAGCGCGGCGACGAAGGGGAGCATTGCAAGGAAGACCGCGCTGGTCCGGCTGGGGCGACGGTTGATCCAGCGCACGCCGGGCGTGCGCTCGGTCGGCGCTGTCGGCAAGGTGGCCGGAGCGGCGTTGCTGGAGGGTAAAGACATCGGGTCCCCTGGCGAACATTCGGGGATCGGCACGAGACGTCGCTCGGCCGATCGGGTCGGCTTGTCGCGAGGTCTCCCGGGTTTTTGTCCCGCCGTGCTCCGCGCGGATGAAGCCCGCACGGTGGCAGCTCTCGGACCAGCGGTCTCGCTCGATCTTGCGATCGACGACACCCGGAACCCTAGCCACCAACTCCGGCAATGCCTTGCAAAGATCGTGCCAGAGACCGGGCGCGCTACCGCCGATCCGCGAAGGGATCAGAGCTTGCCATCGGCAGCCGCCTGCATGAACGTATCGACGAACCTCAGCTTCACGTTCGCCGCATCCCCGAGCGTCGTTCCGTCGGCCAAGGTGATGCCGATCACGTCGGCGGACGCTGCGCCGCTTCCGAAGAGGCCCTTGTCGAAGAGGAAGGTCCGCACGGCGTCCATCTTCGCCTTAACATCGGCGCCCTTGATGAAGTCGAGACCGGTTGCCGGAGTCGCGAAGAGGTTCGTCGCGGCGAGCTGCGCCTCGAAGCCGGCGCGGTCGGAGCCGGACGCCTTGCCCATCGCCTCCCGCGCGGCTTCGCCCTCGGGCGTGTCGGCGGTCATCACCGCCATCGTCTCGTACCAGATGCCGGCAAGCGCGAGGCCGAAGTTTGGATTGTCGGCGAGGACCTCGGTCTTGGCGACGGTCAAATCCATGATCTCGCCGGGAATCTTCGAGGAATCGAACAGCACCTTGCCGTTGCCGGCGCTGACGATTTCCGAGGCGAGCGGGTTCCAGGTGACGACGGTGGTCACGTCGGGCGTGCCGGCGACAGCGACCATGTCCGCATCCGAGGTGTTGACGACGGTCACGTCCTTTTCGGAGAGACCGGCCGACTCGAGACCGCGGGCGAGGAGGTAGTGCGAGACCGAGAGCTCGACGAGGTTTATGCTCTCGCCTTTCAGGCCCGCGAGATCGGCAGCTTTTTTGGCGATCACCATGTCGTTGCCGTTGGAATAGTCGTTGATGACGACGACCGAGGTGTCGACGCCGCCCGCCGACGGGATAGAGAGTGCATCCATATTGGTCAGTGTGACTGCATCGTAGTCAGAGGCGGTGTATTGGTTGATCGACTCGATGTAGTCGTTGAACTGTGTCACCTCGATCGTGATGCCGTATTTGTCGGCCCATTTCTTGACGATCCCCGCGTCGTTCGCCCACCCCCATGGCATCCAACCGACATAGATCGACCAGCCGAGCTTGAAGTCGGTCTTGGCTTGCGCGACCGCCAACGTCGGGGTGCCGAGAAGGAGAGCTGCGCCGAAGGCGGCAGAGATCAGTCGGGTGAATCGCATGGCGGTTTCCTTGGCTGGTGATATCATTGGCGCCGTCAACGGCCCGACATGCATGACGCGGCTTGGGTCGACGCTCGACGCGCCTCATTGCATGCAATGAGGCAAGCGCCGTGCCGAAGTCGCCTCCGGCCCGAGGCGATGTCCGCGCGTGATGGAATTCGGCGATCCCCCTTTCCCGCAGATGCGACGTCGTCCAACTCCATGGCCTTGGACTTCGAGACCTCTCGGTCATAGGTGTCGATGGTGGCGTGGACGGCACGTCGCTTGCTGGGCAAACAAGGGAGGATTTTCGACTGGCCGGACCGACGACATTCAGGGAACGTCTGGGGGCCTTGCGCAACCTGCCGCCCTTCTTCGCACTGGTCTGGCGCGCGAGCCCCGGCCTGACGACGCTTTCCGCAGTCATCCGCCTCCTGCGCGCGCTCCAGCCCGCACTCGCGCTGTTCGTCGGCAAGCTGATCATCGATGAGATCGTCATGCTCGCCCAGAGGCCCGAGCGGCCCGAGACCTTCGGCGCCTGGGTAGACAGCGGGCTTCTCGACTGGATCGCGCTCCTTCTCCTTGCCGAACTCGCGCTCGCGATCCTCGCCGACCTCCTCGGCCGGATCGTCTCCTTCACCGAGAGCCTGCTTTCCGAGCGCGTATCGAACTCTTCGAGCGTCAGACTGATGGAGCATGCGGCGACGCTCGATCTCGAGAGCTTCGAAGATGCCGAGTTCCAAAATAGCCTGGAGCGCGCCCGCCGGCAGACCAGCGGCCGGATGACGCTGATGACGCAGGTCTTCGGGCAGGCGCAGGATCTCGTGACGGTCGCAAGCTTTGCCGCGGGCCTCGTCCTCTACGCGCCCTGGCTCATCGCCTTTCTGATGCTGGCGCTGATTCCCGGCTTTCTCGGCGAGGCACATTTCAATGCCGAGAGCTACCGGCTCGCCTATTCCCGCACGCCCGAACGGCGTGAGCTCGACTACGTCCGACAGACCGCGGCGAGCGCCGAGACGGCGAAGGAGGTCAAGATCTTCGGCCTCCAAGCCTTCCTCACCGAGCGTTATCGGAGTTTGGCTGCGGAGTTCTATCGGGCGAACCGTGACCTTGCGCTGCGCCGCGCCGGATGGGGGGCCGTCTTCGCCGCACTCGGAACGATCGCCTATTACGTCGCCTATGCCACGATCGTCTGGCGCACGCTCGCCGGCGCCTTCTCCATCGGAGACCTCACCTTCCTCGCCGGCTCGTTCCTGCGTCTGCGGGGCCTCCTCGAAGGTCTCTTGGCCGGCTTTTCGACGACAGCGGCGCAAGCGCTCTATCTCGGCGATCTCTTCTCCTTCTTCGAGGTGAAGCCGAGGATCGTCTCGCCCGCAAATCCCCGGCGGTTTCCCGATCCGATCGCAGAAGGTTTCCTCTTCGAGGATGTCGGCTTTCTCTATCCAGGCGCCGAACGCTGGGCGGTTCGGCATCTCTCCTTCGCACTGCGTCCGGGCGAAGTGGTCGCGCTCGTCGGCGAGAACGGGGCGGGCAAGACGACGCTGGTGAAGCTGCTGGCGCGTCTCTACGATCCCGTCGAGGGGCGCATCCTCCTCGACGGGCACGACCTCAAGGATTACGACCTCAACGCCGTGCGCGCCAAGATCGGCGTCATTTTCCAGGACTTCGTCCGCTACAACTTGAATGCCGGCGACAACATCTCGGTCGGCCGGATCGAGGCGCGCGACGACAGGCCGCGGATCGAACGGGCGGCCGGCCGCAGCCTTGCCGACAGCGTCATCGCCAAGCTCCCGGCCGGTTACGACCAGATGGTCGGCAAGCGCTTCATGAACGGCGTCGAGCTCTCCGGCGGCGAATGGCAGAAGATCGCGATCGCGCGGGCCTACATGCGCGAAGCCGAGGTCCTGATCCTCGACGAGCCGACGGCAGCGCTCGACGCGCGTTCCGAATACGGCGTCTTCGAGCGCTTCCGGGAGCTCAGCCGCGGCAAGACCACGGTTCTCATCTCCCACCGCTTCTCCAGCGTGCGCATCGCCGACCGTATCCTGGTGCTTGCCGACGGCAAGGTCGAGGCGTCGGGTACGCACGAGCAACTGATGGAGGCGTCCGGCCGATATGCCGAACTCTTCGAGCTGCAGGCAGCCGGCTACCGGTGACGGCGCAACGCCTGCTGCCTGCAAAGAGAGGCCGGGTCAGGCGTCGAGCAGCGCCTCGACGGCCAGCCGGTAGGACAGCGGTCCGAAGCCTGCGATCACCCCACGGCAGACGGCGGCGATCTGCGAGACGTGCCGGAAGTGTTCGCGGGCATGGACGTTGGACAGATGCACCTCGATCACCTCCGCCTTTGCGCCCGAAATCGCATCGCGCAAGGCGATCGACGTGTGGGTGTAGGCGCCGGCGTTGAGGACTATGGCCGTGCCAGCAAGTCCCGCCTCCTGGACCGCGCCGACGAGGTCGCCCTCGACGTTCGACTGGCGGAAGGCGAGGACGGCGCGGCCCTCGAAGCGGCGCGCCAGGTCGGCCTCGATGTCGGCGAGCGTCGTCGTGCCGTAGATGCCGGGCTCGCGCAGCCC
>JACMIV010000197.1 GCA_014380965.1 Rhizobiaceae bacterium
AACCGCGTACATCTGGCAAAAATGCTGAAGACCGGCGGCAACGTTCTGCTGCTCGACGAACCGACCAACGATCTCGACACCGAAACGCTGGCCGCACTCGAAGACGCGCTCGAAAATTTCGGCGGCTGCGCCGTCATCATCTCGCACGACCGCATGTTCCTCGACCGGCTCGCGACGCATATCCTCGCCTTCGAAGGCGACAGCCATGTCGAATGGTTCGAGGGCAATTTCGAGGATTACGAGCAGGACAAGATCAGGAGGCTCGGGCCGGATTCGGTGAACCCGAAGCGGCCGACGTATAAGAGGCTGACGCGGTAGGGTTCAATCATCCGCGACACCTTCTCGAAACAGACGACGGCAGATACCCGAACAAGGTGTGGCCTGCTGCTGGCACGAAACCGCGCTTCGCTTTATCTTCCGGCAGGAGCGAAAGGACACAGTGGATGATCTCAGACTCGGACAAGAAGCTACTCGCCGTTTCGAACGAGACGATGCGGCGTCTTCGCGAAAGCGTGGAAACCGGCGAATTCGCGACCGCCGACGCAGCTCTTGACGATGCCATCGAGGTCTGGAGCGCGCACCGTGCTGCGGTCAAGGATCGCCTCGACGAGATAAGAAGCCGGCTGCACCGATCCGTCGACGATCCGAGACCTTCCCTGTCTGCCGACGAGGCCGAAACGGCGATGGCTAGCTTCATGGCTGCCGGGGGACGTGCATCCGGCGATGCAGCGGCTTGACGTTTTTTTCCGGCCAGAAGCCCTCACCGATCTCCAAGCGATCTATCGGGCCGTCCTCGACGTGAGCCGGAGCGACATGATCGCCTCTCGTTTCGTCGAACGGATGATGATGCGATGCCGCAAGATCGGAGACGTCCCGAGAGGCGGGCGGGCCCGGGACGATCTTCTGCCGGGTCTTCGAACGGTTCCGTTCGAACGATCTGCCGTGATCGCATACAGGGTTGCCGACCAAGTCGAAATCCCCAACGTCTTCTACGGAGGGCGTGATTACGAGGCGCTGTATCGGGACGTCGATGCAGCATCTTGAGACTGCCAGTCTGCCGAAGCGTCTGTCCGTAAACCGTGACAATAATCTGCGGTACCCGATTTCGTAGGGCCACCTACTCGTCCGGCGTCCCTATGACGAACATCACCAGGTCCCGGTCGCCCATCGTGTGATCGCCGATCCGCGCTTTCGCGAAACGCTCCCGCAATTCCGGATGTCGGGCCGTCTCCGCCAGGATTACGGCGTCCGTTCCTGGCCGCGAGAGGGCCGGGGCGAAGCGGTCGGCGATCGTCTCCTCGCCGCTCAACCCGAGGAGGATCATGCGGAAGGTTTCGTCCTTGGCGCGGTCCGCGCCGACGACCTGGTTCGGGGCAAGCGTCACGACGGCGCCGGCTTCTTCGAGTGCTGCACCATATCGGCGGGCGCGCACGCCGTCGCGGTCGACGACGAGCGCGGTGCGGCCCTTGAGAAGGCTCGCCCAGGTGAAGTTGTCGAACGTCTTCAGACCTGTCGCCATGGACCGAAGGTTCGCATTCTCGGCGCCGGCCCGCAAGTTCGCCCAGCCGGCGTATGACCGGGCAGCGTTTTTCCGGTCGTCTGGGGCGCTCTTCGGCTTGAACCCACGGCCGACTTTCCGCATGTGTGGGCCCGCATCGTCGCGCCGTGACCGTTCCCGGCGGTCGCGCGCATCGGCTTGAGGATCATCGCCCTATGGACGTTTTCGTGCAGACCATGATGGAGAGCCTCGGGCCCTTCGGCATCGCGCTTTTGATGTTTCTCGAAAACATCTTCCCGCCGATTCCCTCCGAGGTCATCATGCCCCTCGCGGGCTACAAGGCGGCGAGCGGGGAGATGTCGATCTGGACCGTCATCGTCGCGGGCTCGATCGGCTCGCTGGCCGGCATCGTGCCCTGGTACTATCTCGGCTACGCCTTCGGCGAGAAGCGCATCCTCTGGCTCGCCGAGCGATACGGTCGCTGGATGACGATGACGCCGGAAGACGTCGAGGCCGCCGACCGCTGGTTTCGCCACTATGGCTATTGGGCGGTCTCCTTCGGACGTCTGGTGCCGACCGTCCGGACGCTGATCTCGGTGCCCGCCGGTCTGTCGCGCATGCCGTTCGGGCTCTTCATGCTGGTCTCGGCTGTCGGCACCGTCGTCTGGACGGCGGGCCTTGCGCTCGCGGGCTATATCCTCGGGCAGAACTTCTCCTCGATCGAAGAGTATATCGGGCCTGTGTCGACGGGCGTCGTGGTCGTCGTCGTGGTCGTCTACCTGTACCGCGTCGTGACCTTCAAGCCCACGAAGCGGACCGTCCCGATCGACCTCAAGTCGAACGAGCATCCACACCTGCACGACTGAATCGAGAAGCGACGCAACGGCGGGCTTGAGGAGAGAGATCATGACGAGCGATCCGAAGGGGGCGGACCACGGGATGAAGCGCACCGCCGCGCGGAAGATGGCCGGCCGGATCGCGGGGCTCTACCGCGCAGGTCCGGACGACTTCGTCACCGAGGCGGTCGAGGCGCTGGACTTGAGCTTTGCCGGCATCGAGGGCGATGTCCATGGCGGTGCGACGCGCCGCTCCGGAGGGCGTGAGCCTTGGTATCGCCGCGGGACAGAAATGCGCAACGAGCGGCAGCTCTCGCTGCTTTCGCCCGACGAGCTCGCCGCGTCGGCCGAGGCGCTCAAAGTGACGGAGATCCAGCCGGAGTGGATCGGCGGAAACATGCTGATCGAGGGCATCGCTCGTCTCACCTGGCTCCCGCCGCGCACGCTCCTCTTCTTCGAGGGCGGGCTGACGCTGAAGATCGATGGAGACAACGGCCCCTGCCGCGCGTCGGGCCGCTCCATCGCCCGACATTTCGAGGGACGCGAGGACATCGAACGCGGCTTCGTGAAGGCGGCGAAGAACCGGCGGGGGCTGGTCGCCTGGGTCGAGAAGCCGGGTCGGGTGGCGGTCGGCGAGACTTTCGAGGCGTGGTTGCCGGAGCAGTGGATCTACGGGTGAGTTTGGGCTTCTCCTCAGAAGCCTACTCGATCTCTTCGATCTCGTCCTCGTGTGAACCGGCATCTCCTGCAACGTTCTTGCGCGGTTCCTCATCCACTGCATCGGGATCGAGCCGCCGGGTCGCGCCCCAATGATCGAGCACGCCGTTGATCTCGTCGAGGACGAAGAAGCGGGCCGCGTCGCGATCGTAGCCGTCGTCCATCAGCATGTCGTAGTCGGTATGGGCATGGCGGATGTGGGCGACGGCGGCGAGCCAGAGGGCCGTGTCCGGGGATAGGCCTCTCATGTGCCGGGCTCTGGCGGCCTCGCGGATCGCCTCGGCGTCGAGATAAGGTGCACGGGGAATCGTCAGCGTCAGCGCGCGGGCGATGGCCTTCTGGCGTTCGGTTGCCATCGCCGCCGCCTCATCCTTGGTCCGGCTCGGTCGGGGGCACGTCCACCGTCGCGAGGAAAGGCTTGATGTCGAGGAGGGCAGTACCGTCGAGGACGTCGATCGCGTCGATGGCGATCCGCCCCGCTGCGACGTCGATCGCGACGATCCGCACGAGATGAAGGCCGATCGGATTGGGACGTACCGGGGAGCGCAGCGAGAACGTGCCGCGCGGCGTCTCGGCATGCCGGGGCATCTGGACGGCGAGATCGCGGCGCGCCTCTCCGAGCCAGGTGAGGATATGGACGTATTGCCCGACTTCCAGATCGCCGAGCCCGGCGCGGAAGGGAGCCGCGATCTGGAGGGTCGCCGCGGCCTCTGCGCCGCGCTCGCGAGCCGCCCGCAGATTCTTCGGGCAATCGCTGCGGGTATTGAAAGGCGACGCGATGCGGCCGATGAAGGCGAGGCGGGCATCGTCGGCCCTCGCCGGATCGACGTCGAAGGCGCGTTCGCCGGGCCGGATCGAACCTGCCGGGGGAGGGATGTCGTTCATCCCTCCCGCTTTACAGCATCGAGACTGCCGACGGAACGAGTTTGCGAGCATACAAATACAGGCCATCAGCAGTTGATGGGTCTCGTGAAATCATATAAACATATCTTTATGTCCTTTTTCGAGGCTGAAATGCTGCGTTCCTCGACCCTGACCTTCAATGCCTGTCTCGACGTCCTCAAGGCGCTCGGCGAGCCCACGCGGTTGCGTCTTGCGCGGCTTCTGTCGTCGAGCGACCTGACGGTCAGCGATCTCACGGCCATCCTCGGCCAGTCGCAGCCGCGCATTTCACGGCATCTGAAGCTGCTCGTGGAATCGGCGGTTCTGACCCGCTATCAGGAGGGCGCCTGGGCCTTCTTCCGCCTGACGGAGGAGGTGGCGGTCGTGGATCTCGTGCGGGGCGTCCTGTCGCGTATCGACGCGGCCGATCCTGTCCTTCGCCGCGACGCGGAGCGTCTCGATGCCGTGCGCCGGCAGCGGGCAGAGCGGGCGGCGGGATACTTTTCCGCCAATGCCGGCAACTGGGACCGCATCCGTCTGCTGCACGCGCCGGATGCGGAGGTGGAGCGGGCGCTGCTGCGGGCCGTCGGCGACCGCCGGATCGAAGGCTTTCTCGACATCGGGACCGGCACCGGGCGCATGTTGGAGATCTTCAGCCCCCGCGCCGAGCGTGCGGTCGGCATCGACGCCTCGCGCGAGATGCTGCAGGTGGCGCGGGCGAAACTCGATACGGCAGGCATTGGGAATGCGCAGGTGCGCCTTGGCGACTGCTACCATCTGCCGGTCCCGCACGGCTCCTTCGACCTCGTGACCATCCACCAGGTCCTGCACTATCTCGACGATCCCGCTGCGGCAATCCGTGAGGCGGCGCAGGCGCTGCGGCCGGGTGGGCGTCTTGCCATCGTCGACTTTGCCCCGCACCGCCTCGACTTCCTGCGCGACGAACACGCTCATCTTCGGCTCGGCTTTTCCCGAGACACGCTCGTCTCCCATCTGGAAGAGGCTGGGCTGGATGTCGTTGCGCAGGAGACGCTCGCCCCCGACGGAAGTGCGCCGGGCCAACTGACCGTCTTCATCTGGGTCGCCGGCGACCGGCGGCGCCTCCTCGCGGACACCGCGAAGGAAAAGCCGCGCGCGAGCCCCTCCGTCACCGTTCTCTAATCCGACCGGGCATCTCTCGATGTGCTCCGTCAAGGCAAAGGCAAACGACCCATGGCATCCGCGTCCTCCCCCGATCCCGTACCAGGCAACGGCGCCCATACTGGCCCACGAACTGGTGGCATGAACGTCTCCTTCGAGTTCTTCCCGCCCAAGAGCGAGAAGATGGAAGAGACGCTCTGGGCGGCGGTGACGCGCCTTGCGCCGCTCCGCCCAAGCTTCGTCTCCGTCACTTACGGCGCCGGCGGTTCGACTCGCGAGCGCACGCACCACACCGTCAAGCGCCTTCTCGGCGAAACCGATCTCGCACCCGCCGCCCATCTCACCTGCGTCGACGCCACGCGTGAGGAGGTCGACGCGGTCGTGCGCGAGTATCGCACCACCGGGGTCCGGCATTTCGTGGCGCTCCGGGGCGACAGCCAGACAGGCGCCGGCGGCAGCTACACGCCGACGCCGGGCGGCTATCGGAATGCGGTCGAACTCGTCGAAGGTCTGAAGAAAATCGACGATTTCGAGATATCGGTTTCCGCCTACCCCGAGAAGCATCCGGAAAGCCCGGATTTTGCGACCGACATCGACCTTCTGAAGCGCAAGGTCGACAATGGGGCGACGCGCGCGATCACGCAGTTCTTCTTCGACAACGACATCTACGAGCGCTTCGTCGAGCGTGTCCGCAAGGCCGGCGTCTACATCCCGATCGTTCCGGGCATCGTGCCGATCCACGATTTTACCAAGGTCGCGCGTTTCTCGGCGGCGACGGGCGCCACGATCCCCGCTTGGCTCGCGGCGCGCTTCGAGGGTCTGGAGGAGGACGCCCAGACTCGCAGCCATGTCGCCGCTGCCGTCTGCGCCGAACAGGTGCTGGACCTCACCAAACGCGGCCTCACCGATTTTCATTTCTACACGATGAACCGGGCCGACCTCGTCTATTCCATCTGCCACATTCTGGGGCTGCGGGCGGCGAAGCCGGCGGGGGAGGCGACGAGCGCCGTCGCTGCCTGAGGGCTGTCGAACGTCGAGGAGACGAGGACGTGCCATTGACGTCAGCGCTTGTCTATCGAACCGGCGGGCCGCAGCCTCCAAATACGCGAAAGCCGGGGACAAGTCCCCGGCTTTCAATCAGGCTTAGCCCTTCGATGGGCTTGCGAAACAGTCTGAAGACTACGGCATTACCCCGATGACCATGGCAGCCACGAACGTGAAAGCTGCGGAAATCATCAGGAGGTTCAGCGAACGCGTCAAGTTCATCAAAGCACCCTCCCGTTGTCACACTCCCCAAATATTAATCTCTCGTTCAGATTCGTAAAGACCCTCGGCATGCTGCATCGCACGGAATTTATCGGTGCGTTTCAAAAAGTGTCGAGCCTGCAAGGCGATGCGTTGCAAAGAGCTGGCAAAAATTCTTTTCGTCGCAGGGTGGATAGAAGCCTTCCGGAAGATTTTTATGCTCCAAATCGACGAGCTGGGTGATGCGCCGATCACGCGACATGACTTTCGATCAGGTGCTGCAATTGCGCCCCAATCGCCAGCGCGTCCTTGTCACGGCCGAAGCGTGTGACGATCGTCACCCCGAGCGGCATGCCTTCGGCAGTCGTGAGGCCGGGAATACTGACGCAGGGATTGCCTGTCAGGGTCCAGAGCTTGTTCATTGCGGGATCGCCGGTCGTGGCGAGCGA
>JACMIV010000198.1 GCA_014380965.1 Rhizobiaceae bacterium
ACGGTTCGAAGCCGTTGAAGGCGACGGCCGAATAGGTCGTCGTATAGGCCCCGGTTCCTTCGATGAGGACCTCGTCGCCGATCGTGAGCGACAGCGGCAAGTCGTAGGGCGTCCGCTCGTAGAGCACGTCGGCCGAGTCGCAGGTCGGGCCGGCGAGCACACACGGCTCCATCGCGTCATGGTCGCGCGGCGTGCGGATGGGGTACCGGATCGCCTCGTCCATCGTTTCGGCGAGACCGCCGAATTTACCGATGTCGAGGAAGACCCAGCGATTCTCGTCGCTTGCGGACTTGCGCGAAACGAGAACCACCTCCGCCTTGATGACGCCGGCATCGCCTACCATGCCGCGGCCCGGCTCGATGATCGTCTCCGGGATCCGGTTGCCGAAATGGCGGCGCAGAGCGCTGAAGATCGAGCGGCCGTAGGCTTCGGCGGTGGGAACGTCCTTCAGGTAGCGGGTTGGGAACCCGCCGCCCATATTGACGAGCGAGAGCACGATGCCCTTGTCGGCGAGCGCGGCGAACACTTCCGCTGCATCCTCGATCGCCGCATCCCAGGCTTCGGTGTCGGTCTGCTGCGAGCCGACGTGGAACGAGACGCCGGTGGCTGCGAGCCCGAGATCGCGGGCATGGACGAGCACGTCGATCGCCATCGCCGGCACGCAGCCGAACTTCCTCGACAGCGGCCACTCGGCGCCTTCGCCGTTGGTAAGCACGCGGCAGAAGACCCGGGCGCCGGGCGCGGCACGGGCGACCTTCTCGACTTCCTCGACGCAATCGACGGCGAAGAGCGTGATGCCGAGGTCGAAGGCACGCGCGATGTCGCGCTCCTTCTTGATCGTGTTGCCGAAGGAGATGCGGGCGGCCGGCGCTCCGGCGTTCATCGCCATCTCGATTTCGGCGACCGAGGCGCAGTCGAAGCTCGAGCCGAGCGAGGCGAGAAGGCGCAGGATCTCCGGCGCGGGATTGGCCTTCACCGCGTAGTAGATCGAGGAATCGGGAAGCGCCTTGCGGAACGCGTTGAAGTTCGTCTCGACGACATCGAGGTCGACGACCAGGCAGGGGCCTTCGGGGCGTCGGGTGGCGAGGAAGTCGATGATGCGCTGCGTTGCCATTGTGGTCATTCCCGTGAACCAAGAGAGAGCGATGAGCGGACGCCATCGGTTCCGCAGTTCCCCATAAGGGTTCCATACGGAATCGTTCGCGGACCGCGACGTGGTTCGACGATGGCGCGCGAACGCGCCCGTCGGTCATGTCTGCCTTGGCTTGGAGGGCTTGAACCCGCCGCACTTAGGGCAATGAGGGTGTGCCTCTTCAGTATTCCCGGCGATGGAGACCGGGAGAGACCAAAAAAGCCCGCACCGTCGTTGCTTTAAGGCGTCCTCGACACCGCTTGCGCAGTGACGACTGGAGGGTAAGACTCCAGGACCGTCCCGATGGCCCTCGCATAAGAGGATCGGGGGACGCCCACAGGCTCGTGCGACTTTGGGCACGCGCTACATATGATTAGCACCCGTCACACACAACCGTAAAATTTAAGGGTGGTTGATTTTTTCGGGCCTGGGGCGGAGGAAGGGACGGAGTGTCGAAATCCGGCAACAAACCGCCAGTTTCGCGCAAGTTTGGAGGAACCGATGGACACGCTGACCCGAATGCGCGCCTTCATCGCCGTCGTCGAGAACGAGGGGTTCTCGGCGGCCGCGCGCAAGACCGGCCGTTCCAAGGCGCTGCTGTCGAAATACGTCCGCGAGCTCGAGGACGAACTCGGCGTGCTCCTCATCAACCGCACCACGCGCCAGATCGCGCTGACCGGCGCGGGCGAGGTGTACCTCTCGCGCGCCTCCGCGATTCTTGCCGATCTCGAAAGTCTCAACGAGGAGGCGCGGGAAGCGACGGGCGAGGCGAGGGGCCGCATCCGCGTCTCTGCCGCGCGCACCTTCGGCGATGCCGAACTCGGCCATTCGCTCGTCGACTTCGCCGTCGCCCATCCCGAAATCTCGCTCGACATCCATCTCGACGATAATTTCGTCGATCTCGTCGAGGAAGGGTTCGACGTCGCCATCCGCATGACGCGCCTTTCCGATTCAGCGATGATCGCAAAAAAGCTCACCTCCCTCGACTTCGCCCTCTGCGCCAGCCCCGAGCTCCTCGCGCGGCTCGGCACGCCCAGTCATCCGAGTCAGCTGACGAGCTATCCCGCGGTGATCGATTCGAACTCGCGCATGTTTTCCAACTGGTCGTTCCGCAATCCGGAAAGCGGGGAGCCGTTTCCGGTGCCGGTCTCCGGCCAGTTCACGGCGAACAGCCCCGTGACCGTGCGGGCTGCCGTGCGCGCCGGCCTCGGCCTTGCGATGATCCCGGAATTCGTGGTGCGCGCCGATATCGTGGCCGGCCGGCTCGTCACGGTGCTTGACGATTTCATGCCGCAGGAGGCGGGCATCTATGCGGTGTTCCCGCATCGCCGCCATTTGCCGATGCGGGTTCGCCTGTTCGTCGATTTCCTGGCGAACTGGTTTCGCCGCTGCGACGGGCGACGCAACGGGTCTGCAGTAGCGGTCGGCGATCTCGCCGTGGTCCCGCAGCATAACGGCGCAACGCCCCCGCCGCCTGCCTATTGAGGCGGACCAGGGCGCACTCGCGGTCACGCGGATAGTGCGACCATTCTCGGGCTGCGCTCACGGTCTCGCAACCATTCCTGAGCCATGGTGCCCGTGCGTCGCCGTACGGGCCAAAGGTCCGCCGCGCGCGATAGCTTCGGCTCGCGGAGTGTCGCCATGTCCAGGGATTTCGGTTCGTTCGCTGCTTTGACGCTCTTTGGGCTCAGCCTCGGGCTTTGTCTTCCTGCGCTCGCCGCCAACGATCCCGCGCCGCAGTTTTTCGAGACGTCCTTCTCGGCCGAGTACGATCCGGGCACGATCGTCATCAAGACCGCGGAGCGCAAACTCTACCTCGTGACCGGTCCGGCCCGGGCGCTTGAATACGAAATCGCCGTCGGCAAGCCGAGCGAGCAATGGTTCGGCAAAAGCTGGGTGTCCAAGAAGCGGCTGAACCCAACCTGGACGCCGACGCCCTCCATGCGCGAGAAGAACCCGGATCTGCCCGAATCGGTCGGTCCCGGTCCGAAGAATCCGCTCGGAGTGCGCGCTATCAATCTCGGTTGGGGCACCTATCGCATCCATGGAACGAACGCGCCGCGCTCGATCGGCAGCGCAGCATCGTCCGGCTGCTTTCGGATGCGGAACGCTGACGTCCAAGACCTCTTCGAACGCGTCCATGTCGGGGCGGAGGTCGTCGTTCTTCAATAGAGCCGGTCAAAATCATCGGGCGCTGCAGTGATCTGCAGCGCCCGACATAACCAGTCTCGTTTCTGAAAATCAGCGGCGCAGCAGGGCGCCGACGAGAAGGACGGCTCCGGCGAGAACGGCGAGGGTCGTGATCGGGTTTTCGCGGGCGGTATGCTCGACATAACGAGCCTGCTTGCGGATCTCGCGCGCGACCTCCGGCCCCCGGTCCTGGACGTAGCCGTAAAGATCCGACGCGCGGTCCTCGATCTCGCTGAAAGCCTCGCCCGAACGCCTCGACAGCGAGCGCGTCAGCGAGGCGACTTCGTTCCTGAGGGTCGCGATCTGGTCCTGGATCTCGGCCTGGTTGGACATGTCATGTTCTCCTTGAGTCTTGCCTGCGAGGCAGCTTCCATTGGTCTGCCGACCGCCGCCTTGTTCGCTTGCTGGCTAAACACGGTCGTCCTGTTATCGTTCCGCCACACTTGCGGGGCCGCTTCGCACCACCGTTCGGGCCGTCATTTCAGCGCAAGGGTGGTGGTTCAAACTTCGGCCGTCTTCTCTTGTGAGGAGGATGTTCCCCTGAATTTGGAGTGGGAATGCCCGCCATCCTTCGATCTGCCGTCGCGATCTGCCTTTCGTTCGTTGCCGGCCTTGCCGCTTCGGGGGAGGCAGAGGCGCATCCGCACGTCTTCGTCGAGGCGCGGATGGAGATCGTCGGCGATGCCGCGAGCAAGCTCGTCTCTGTGCGCAACATCTGGCGGATGGACGAGCTGTTCTCGACGAGCGTCGTCCTCGACTTCGACAAGAATGCCAACTCCGTCCTCGACGACGACGAACTTGCCGCTGTCGGCGAAACGGTGCGGACATCGATCGCCGAATGGGACTTCTACACGTTCGTGCGCGTTGGCGGGCAGCCGGTGAAGATGGTCGCGCCGGACGAGATCCGGACGCTCTACGAGAACGGCCAGCTCCTTCTCTTCTTCGAGATGAAAGCGCAAACGCCGATCGACATGAAGATACAGACTGTCTCGCTTTCCAATTTCGACGAGACGTTCTTCGTCGCCTTCACCTACGAGGAAACGGACGCCTTCCAGCTCGTCGATCTGCCCTCCACCTGTACGCAAGGGGTGACGGTCCCCGACGAGGACGAGGCAGCGGCGCAATGGATGGCCTCGATCGCCAATCTCGGGCCGGACGAGGAGGTGCCGGACGACGGCGTCGACTATTCGCAGCTCTTGGCGACGCGGGTCGAGGTCAAATGCGGGTGAGCGTGCAAGGCGCAGGTTGGGCTGATCTCGGACGCCCTGCGCCCGCGGTTCCGGTCTTCGGGTCGAGGAGGCTCGTCGCGGTTGCGGCGCTTCTCGCCATCGCGCTGCTCTTCACTCTCCATCCGGCCCTCGCGCGCTCCTCGCTCGGGATCGGCACGGCCGAGGTGACGGCGCAGCCGAGCGGGCCGTTCGCCGAGCTCTTCATTTGGATCAACGGCCAGCAGCGCGCCTTCTTCACCAGCCTTCGCGGGGCGCTGGTGGCGATGAAGAACGGCACCGGCGGCACGCTCTTCCTCGTCGCACTCTCTTTTGCCTACGGCGTCTTCCACGCGGCCGGGCCCGGCCACGGCAAGGCGGTGATCTCGTCCTACGTGCTGGCGAACGAGGTGCAGCTCAGGCGCGGCATCCTCCTCTCCTTCGTCTCCGCGCTTTTCCAGGCCCTCACGGCGCTGCTCGTCATCGGCGCGGGCTTTCTCCTCCTGCGCGGCACCATGGTCTCGATGACGGATGCGACAAACGGGCTGGAGATCGCCTCCTACGCCCTCATCGTGGTGTTCGGTCTCTGGCTGCTCGTCTCGAAGCTCATGCGGCTCGTGCGACGAGCACGGCCTGCCGGTGGTCTCGATTTCGCTCCGGTGGCCGCGAGCGGCGTCGGTGGACTCGCATTCACGGCACCGATGAGCGCATCGTCGAGCGCGTCCCTGACGAGTGCCCGCGCCACCGGAGCGTTTCGAACGGGTGGCGTCTCGGCCGGCCGCGCTTTCCCGGATGCCGGCCTGTCCGCCGGTCGGCGCGTCGAGGGCCTGATCATGCGGCCGGCGTCGGGTGCGATGACGGCCGAGGTCTGCACCGACGCGGACGAGGACTGCGACTGCGGCCGCCCCCACATGGTCGATCCAAAGGCGCTCGGCACGGTCCGCTTGTCGCTCGGCACGGCGGCGGCCGCCGTCTTCGCCGTCGGCCTTCGCCCCTGCTCGGGCGCCATCGTCGTCCTCTCCTTCGCCCTCCTCAACGGCCTCGTTCTCGGCGGCGTCCTGTCCGTCCTCGCCATGGCGATGGGCACGGCGATCACGGTCTCGGCCATCGCGGCGCTCGCCGTCTTCGCCAAGGGCGCGGCGCTGCGGTTCGGGGCGGCGGGGGGCGTGAGGCGGCGGGTGCTCGACGGGGTGGAAATTTGCGGGGCGTTGCTGGTGGTAGCGCTGGGTGGGCTGCTGCTGGGTGGGGCGCTGGCGTGAGAGCGCTCCTTATTGGACGACGCAGAGCTGTTCCAAAGCTCGGTCCACACGGCCGCGAGCATCTTGCGGTATCGGAAGGACGGGTCGCGGCGGTTCGGCCTTGGCAAGGCCGAGAAGGTCTGCGATCGCATACATTACGCGGAAGCTGCCGAATTCCTCGAATTCGTCCCACAGAGGACGAAACTGACTATCGATGCGCGCGACTGCGTCGCTGTCGCCGGCCCGCGCTGCTTTTGTCAGCATCAGTGCGGGCTTGGGCATCAGTCCGGCGACAACGCTATACCAGCAATCGCAACCCGCCAGCAGAGCGTTGCCGGCTCCCCAGTCGCTGCTGTAGCCGATCGAGAAACCTTGGGGCGTGCGGGCACGCAGCCGTGCGAGTTCGCTTGCGCAATCGCCGTTCGTGGGAATCGGCATCTTGATGGCGACGATGTTCGGAACCTGAGCGAGACGCGCGATCAAGTCATCGCAGAACGTAAACTTGGTGGTGCTCGGGTTGTTGTAGATGCAGAGCGGCAGCCGGCCCGCCTCCGACACCGCCGTGAAGTGCAAATAGACTTCAGCATCCGTCAGAGGCGTGTAGGAGACCGGGGCCAGCAGCAGGCCATCGGCGCCCGCAGCCTTGGCGTCGCGCGCCAGGGATTGCGCGTCATCGGTTCTCAGCGCGCCGACGCCGACCATGATAGGCGTTCTGCCTCTTACGCATTCCACGGCCACCTCCACGGCGCGCCGCCTTTGCTCGCGCCTCAGAAAAGCGTAGCCGCCCGTACTGCCGAGCAGGCCGATGGAATCCACCTCTGCTTCGGCAAGACGCAGCAGGAGGCCACGCATTGCATCCGCGTCGAGGGTGCCCGCGTCATCGGTCGGCGTGGGAGGGAAGGCCGACAGGCCATGGAACAACGTCAAGAAGGATATCCTCTTTTTCGAAGCATTGCGACGCTCGATGGGTCTTGCGAGCAATCGGACTGGCCAGCTTGAGCGTCTCGCGAAACTGGCCCGGAAGCAGCGGTTTCTGTGTTTTTACCGCGCCGTGGCCCGCGCCTTGCGATACGTCCGGCACGCTTCCCCGAAGGCCGTGAAGATCGCCGCGGAGGCAGCGTCCGTTTCGGCCCAGTATTCCGGATGCCATTGCACGCCGAGGGCGAAGCCGCGCGCGCCGTCGACGGAGATCGCCTCGATCGTGCCGTCCGGCGCAGTCGCCTCGACGGTCAGGCCGTCGCCGAGGCGGTCGATGGCCTGGCGGTGGAGCGAATTCACCTCGAATTCCGTCTTTCCGACGATGCGCCCGAGCGTCGAGTCGGCTTTGGTATGGACGGGCTGGCGGATGGCGTAGCGGTCCTTCTGCTCGGGGTGGTCGCCGGAGCGGTGGTCCATACGGCCGTCAAGGTCCTGGATTTCGGTCGCGAGCGTTCCGCCTCTTGCCACGTTCAGCTCCTGATGGCCGCGGCAGATGGCGAGGAGCGGCACGCCCCTGTCGATCGCGCCCTTGATCATCGCGTCGGTCAGCGCGTCCCGGTCCTCGTCATAGGGTTCGTGCGCGGCGGACGGCTTCTTGCCGTATCGCGCGGGATGGACGTTGGTGACCGAGCCGGTGACGAGCACGCCGTCGACGCGCGACAGGATCTCCGCGATGTCGAGTTCCGCCGACAAAGCCGGAACGAGAAGCGGGATGGCGCCGGAGACGCGGATGACGGCCTTGAGATAGGTTTCCGGCGCGGCGTGCCAGCGGTGATTTCCAATGGTTCGGATGTCGGCGGGAACGGCGACGAGGACGGCGTGATGCGACATGAAGGACTTTCGGGAGGCAGGCCAAGATCGGCGCGAACCATCGCTGAATCCGCGGCAAGGTCAATGCGGGATGTGATGCTCGAGCCGAGGTCGTCGTCGGTCCTCCCGTCGATGTTGCGCCAAGTCACTTGCAGCGCTGGTGCTTTACCGCTCTCGCCCCTGCCGCTATCAGGGGCAGACACAGCGGCGGCTAACGTCGCGAGGGTCCGTTCCGGCATGGTGCCGGAGGGGCCGCCACCGTCTCGGGAGGACATCATGGATCGCCGCTCGTTTATCGCC
>JACMIV010000199.1 GCA_014380965.1 Rhizobiaceae bacterium
CCGTGTTTTTGGTCTGTGAAACGATGGATCTCGACGACCTCCCGCGGCTGCTCTCTTTCCGGACCAATCGACCTCGGTCGGATGCTCGGGACGTCACGTGCCCTCCCGTCAGACGCTGGCCAGAGCCAGACCCCGACGCGTGTCAGGCGCGTCGTCTTCGGCCGGCGCGCCCACACCATCTTCGTGAGCGCCAGCGGCCTTGGATCGGGCCTTTTGAATCTGTGCGACGGCCATGTCGACGGCGGTCCTGCGACCCACGTTCGCATCGAGGAAACGCGCCGACGACAGCCGATCCAATGGCAACCCCTCGACGCCCTCGATCGACGCGAACTTGGCGAAGACCGAGCGCCCTTCCATGAGGAGGACCCTTCGGACCGCGTCGTCCCGGGTCGCGACCACCACGGCGATCACGCCCTTGCGCAAGCCGCCACGGGCATTGCCGACGCCTAGCCAGCCGTCCGGCCATCGGCGCGTGATGTCGCCCATCACCTCGCGGTAATGGCGCATCTGCTTCCATGTGCCGGCAGCCTGGAGCGCCCATGCGACGACCAGGAGCACAAGGCCCCACTGCCAATTTTCCATTCGATCCTCCCTTGATCCCACCGCTCTCCCAAACGGTCGCCTGTGCCGCGCGATGGCGGACCAGACCGGGACGCATCGCCTGACGACGCTGTCCGTAGAGGAACAGTTGTTTTCATCTGTGTCAATAAGTACACTCAAATTCTGACGGAAGACCACGAAACAGTCGCGTTTTATGGTACGCTGCCCTGGTCGGAGCATGCGCCGGAGAGCCGGTACGAGTCACTGGGGAAGGGACGTCGTCATGGAACTGAGCTTTGCCAAGGACATCCCGGAAGCGCCGGACCTCATCCACAGGGTCCGCCACCTCGGCTATTTCCGCCAGCAGTTCGAGGCGAGCGCAAGGGCCATCGCTGCGCGCGGCGGCTACCGTGTCTCGCTCGATAAGGTCCGGCTGACCCAGCTCTTTCTCGATTGGCACGAGAGCTTCCTCGCGCAGCGCGCCGCTTCCGAGATCGACCGGCGGGACTACGTCGTCTTCAGCGCGGGGACGATGCTCATGCACATCCTGAAATCGGATGTCCTCGTTGCGACGCGGCTGGGAGGCGACAACGCCGTCTCGAAGCTGACGCCGGAAGCGGCGGCGATCATCGCCTTTTGGCCGGAAGGCTTCATCGCGACGAGCTACTGCGTCAGCATGCTGGAGACGGTCCTTTCGCAGGAGGGACTGGAGCCGATCCGGCTCGACGACGCGATCGCGGATTTGCGGACATGGTGGTCCTTCCGCGAGAACGCCGTCGAGGACCCCTCGCGCATCGTCGGGTTCTTCGACCGGTTCGTGGGCAGCCAGCCGAACTGGAATATGCCGGGAGCGGCATTGGCACGGCCGGCATTGTCCAGCCTCGTTCCGGGGCAGACAGCGCTTCAATAGGTCGTCCGGTCGCCGGCGCGCACGCTCACGGCGGCGCTCGCGACTGTGAAAACTGCGACAGCTGGCACCCGAGACGCCGGGCGCCCCCGATGATGGCGCACGGCCCAAGGCGCCCTTTGACAGCCAAAATGAACAAATATCTTGACGAAAGCACAGATGTACAATACCTCTCCGTGAGACGGCGGCTTGATGCAGGGGCGACAGTTCCCTTTGCCTAGGCCCTGATCCCAAGCGATCCGGGTGTGTCGCCCGGAAGCAATGCACAGGCCGAGACGCGGGACAGAAGATCCGCGCCGCGATCCGGGAGAAAACATGAGCATGATTCAGCGCGTTGGCTTGGCGGCGGAATTGGCCGCCTATCGCGAGAAGCATGGCGATGTCGTCATCGGACTGGCCGGTGCCGGGCAGATGGGCACCGACATCGTCGTCCAGCTCTCGCTGATGCCGGGCGTGAAGCTCGGCGCGATTTCCGAGGTCCGCATGGATGCCGCGCGCGATGCGGTGCTGATGTCAGGCCGGTCGCCGGGCGACATCGCGGTCGCCGGCAGTTCCTCCGAGATCGACGCGGCGATCGAGGCCGGCCGCGTGGCCCTCACCGAGGATTACAAGGCGCTCTGCGGTGCGGGCCGCATCGACGTCGTGATCGACGCCACCGGCAATCCGAACATCGGCACGCTCATCGCTCTCGAGGCCATGAGGCAGGGCAAGAACATCGTCATGCTGAACGTCGAGGCGGACATCACGATCGGCCGTTTCCTGAAGGAAGAGGCCCGCAAGGCCGGCGTCGTCTACACCGGCGCCGCCGGCGACGAGCCGGCAGCGACGCTGGAGATCATGGGTTTTGCACAGTCGCTGGGCTTCGACATCGTCGCCGCCGGCAAGGGCAAGAACAATCCCCTGAAGTTCGACGCGATGCCCGAGGAATACGAGGAGGAGGCCGCGCGCCGCAACATGAACGCGCGCATGCTCGTCGAATTCGTCGACGGCTCGAAGACGATGATCGAGATGGTCGCGGTCGCCAACGCGACGGGCCTCGTCCCCGACGTGCCGGGAATGCACGGCCCCGCCGCAACGCGCGACGAGCTGGCGGGGGTCCTCTGCACGAAGGAGGACGGCGGTGTCCTGTCGAAGGCGGGCGTCGTCGACTATTCCATCGGCAAGGGCGTCGCCCCCGGCGTCTTCTGCGTCATCAAGCCGAAGCATCCCCGGATCGCGGAGCGCCTCGCCGACCTCAAGGTCGGCCCCGGCCCCTGCTACACCATTTTCCGCCCGTATCATCTCACCAGCCTCGAAGTGCCGCTGTCGGCGATCCGCAGCGTCGTCGGGCGCCGGCCGGACATGGAGCCCGTCGATCATCCGGTCGCCGAATGCGCGGCCGTCGCCAAGCGCGATCTTCAGCCCGGCGACACGCTCGGCAAGATCGGCGAGCGCGACTATCGCGGCTTCGCCATGACGGCCGAGGATGCGCGCAAGGGCGGCGCGGTTCCCCTCGGTCTCGCCGAGCGGGCCAAGGTGAAGAAGCCGATCAGGGCGGGCGAGACGCTGACCTACGACAACTGCACGGCCGACGATTCGCTCGTCATCACCCAGATCCGCAAACAGCTCGACCAGTCCGACGCCGGCGCACTCGCGGCCTGAGGAGCGCGACGTTCGACGCGCGCTCCCCTGCGGGGAGAAGGTCCGCCAGGAAAGGAGGGGCGCTTTCCAGTAGCCGCAGCCCACCATCGGGCTGCTCGCTTCCGCTCGCATTCACCTTCTCTCTGACGGGGAGAAGAATCGCGTCCGTTCCGCAAACGCCCTTCCGCCGAAAAGGTGCAGCCATGATCCCGCAAACCGCTTTGAAATCCGTTCCCGCAACGGCCGTCGCGAACCTGCCGGACATCTACCGCCGGCTTTCGATCGCCGAGCTTTCCGAAGCGCTGCGCAAGATGCACCTCATCCGTCGCTTCGAGGAGGGCGCCGA
>JACMIV010000200.1 GCA_014380965.1 Rhizobiaceae bacterium
GATAGATGTCGTTGGTCGTGATCGGCGCGATCCGCTCGCCGGTCACCCGGTCGTCGTAGGGCTCCGTCGCCGCGACGCTGCGGAGATAGAAGAGGGCAAAGCCGAAGGGAGGGTGCATGAACGAGGTCTGCATGTTGGCGCCGAGCAGGACGCCGAACCAGATCAGGTCGATGCCCAGCGCCTGCGCCACCGGCGCCAACAGCGGGATGATGATGAAGGCGATCTCGAAAAAATCGAGGAAGAACGCCAAGAAGAACACGAAGATGTTGACGAAGATGAGAAAGCCGGTCTGGCCGCCGGGCAGCAGTGCCAGGAGGTCGTGCAGCCAGCGGCCGCCATCGACGCCCTGAAAGACGAGGCTGAAGACGCTGGAGCCGATGAGGATGAAGACGACCATGGCGGTGAGCCGCATCGTCGTCGCCATCGCCTGACGCGTCAGCGTCCAGGAGAGGCGGCGGTGCATGGCGGCGAGGAGGATCGCGCCGACCGAGCCCATCGCGCCGGCCTCCGTCGGCGTCGCAAGGCCCATGAACATCGTGCCGAGCACGAGGAAGATCAGTGCCAGCGACGGGATCATGCCCTTGGCGACCTGCCAGAGCAGCGCCCCGCCGCTCTTGGTCCTCGCCTCCGGGGGCAGCGGCGGCATCAGATGCGGCTTCAGCTTCGAGACGACGAAGATGAAGGCGAGAAACAGCGCGATCTGCATCAGCGAGGGGCCGATGGCCCCGGCATACATGTCGCCGACCGAACGGCCGAGCTGGTCGGCGAGGATGATGAGGACGAGCGAAGGCGGGATCACCTGCGTGATCGTCCCGGACGCCGCGATGACGCCGGTGGCAAGCCGCATGTTGTAGCCGTAGCGCATCATCACCGGCAGCGAGACGACGCCCATGGCGATGACCGAGGCCGCGACCGTGCCCGTGATCGCGCCGAGGATCGCCCCGACGAGGACGACGGCATAGGCGAGCCCTCCCGGCACCGAGCCGAAAAGCTGGCCCGAACCTTCGAGAAGGTCCTCGGCCAACCCGCAGCGTTCGAGGATCGCGCCCATGAATGTGAAGAATGGGATGGCGAGGAGGAGATCGTTCGAGATCACCCCGTAGAAGCGCAGCGGCAGCGCGTTGAGGAGCGAGGGATTGAAGTGCTCGAACCAGATCCCGAGCATGCCGAAGAGCATTCCGACCGCCGCCAGCGAGAAGGCGACGGGAAAGCCGATCAGCATGAAGAGGATCATCCCGCCGAACATCATCGGCGGCATCGGGCCGTATTCAAACATTCGGACGGTCTCTCAAGAATAGCGGGGATCAGCGGCGGGGATCGGCCTACCTACTGGAGCGGCTTCTCGTACTTCGTCTCGAGGACGATCAGCCCCTGGAGCGCCGCGAAGCGCTTGATGAGCTCGGACAGCCCCTGGAGAAACAGGAGGCCGAAACCGAGCGGCAGCATCAGCTTGGCCGGCCAGAGCGTCAGGCCGCCGGCATTCATCGACGTCTCGCCCGAGACGAAGGAGCGCCAGAAAAACGGGAAACACAGGACGAAAAGGTATCCGATGACCGGCAGATAGAGAACCACGAAGCCGAAGATGTCGACGAATATACGCTTGCGTTCGGAAATCAGCGAATAGATGACGTCGACCCGCACATGCTCGTTCTTGCGCAGCGTATAGGAGGCGCCGAGGAGAACGATCGCGGCGAACATATACCACTGGATTTCCAGAAGCCCGTTGCTGCTCATGTTGAGCGTGTAGCGCACGAGCGCGTTGCCGGCGCTGACGAGGACGGCGATCAAGACGAGATAGTCGGCGACGACGGCAAATCCGACGGTCAGCCTGTCGACGGCGCGACTGAAGACGAGCAGAGCTCCCATGGTTTCTCCCGGCATGTTCTCGGCAGTCGACCGGCCGCGACATGAGGAGCGCCAGGAGCGCACCGATCTCATCGCGAACCGGACGTTACTGTGGAGGGCTTACGATGAAAGCGGCCACGGTTTCCAGCGTTTTCGGTCGGATCGACGCCGCGAAGGTTCGCGTCGGAGCGGATCGACTCAGCCGATCGCTCCAAGAAACGGCAGCACCGCCTCACCCTGGAAGCGCCCAAGCCGCTTGATCTCCCAGCGCAGTTCGATCCCCGAAGTCGCGCGCACTCGCTCCCGCACGGTCTCGCCCAGCGTTTCGAGGTCGAAGCCCGTTGCATCCCCGGTGTTGATCATGAAGTTGCAGTGAAGCATCGACATCTCGGCCCCGCCGACCCGGAGCCCGCGGCAGCCGGCGCGGTCGATCTCCTTCCAGGCGGACGTGCCTTCGGGGTTCTTGAAGGTCGAGCCGCCGGTCTTCTCGCGCACCGGCTGGACCGTCTCGCGGTGATGCTGCACTTCGTCCATCTCGCGTCGGATCGCGTCCCTCTCGGCCGGCTCGCCTTCCAGAAGCGCGGAGGTGAAGACGAGGTCGGCGCCAGCGCCCGAATGGCGGTAGGCATAGTCCATGTCGGCATTGGAAAGGATGTGGATCTCGCCCTTGCGATCGATCGCCCGGACCTCGCGCACGCGCTCGCGGGTCTCGGTTCCGTTCGCCCCGGCATTCATGCGCAGAGCGCCGCCGACCGAGCCGGGAATGCCGTGATAGAAGGGAAACCCGCCGATGCCGGCTTCCAGCGCCGCGGCGGCGACCCGCTTGTCGGATGCGGCAGCTCCCGCCCGGATCGACGCCTCGCCGACGACCTCGACCCCGCCGAAACCCTTTGCCGACAGTCGGATCACGGCGCCCTCGATCCCGCCGTCGCGCACGAGCAGGTTCGAGCCGATCCCGACGACCGTCACTGGAATCTCCTCCGGCAGGGCGCGCAGGAAGGCGGCGAGATCCTCCTCGTCCGCAGGCTGGAAGAGAAGCTCCGCCGGCCCGCCCGCGCGGAACCAGGTGATCTTGTCCATGGCGGCGTCCGGCGTCAGCCGGCCACGCAGGCCGGCAAGCCTGTCGCCGAGGCGGGCGAGCAACGCTGCCCCGTCGATCGCAGCGGCGATATGAGCCTGCGCCATCAGCCGCGCTTCGCCTGCAGGGCCTCGAGGTCCTTCGGCAGCGCGTAGGCCCATTGCGTGATCGAGCCTGCGCCGAGGAAGACGACCATGTCGCCCGCTTCCGCGATCCGGTCGATGAGGGACCCGAGTTCGTCCGGCCCATCGATCAGCCTCGCGTCGCGATGGCCGCCGAGCTTCAGCCGCTCGACCAGCATTTCCGAGTTCACGAACTCGATGGGCTCCTCCCCCGCCGCATAGACGGGCGCGAGGATAACGGTGTCGGCATCGTTGAAGCAGGCGGCGAAATCCGAGAACAGGCTCTGCAGCCGCGTGTAGCGGTGCGGCTGGACTACGGCCACCACCCTGCCCTTCGCGGAGGACCGCGCAGCCGCCAGGACCGCGCGGATTTCGACGGGATGGTGGCCATAGTCGTCGTAGATCTCGATGCCGCGCACGGTGCCCGTATGCGTGAAGCGCCGCTTCACGCCGCCGAAGGCCCCGAGCCCCGTCTTGATCGCCTCGCCGGAAATGCCGAGCCGGTGCGCCACGGCGATGGCGGCCGTGGCGTTGGAGACGTTGTGGCGGCCGGGCATCGGCAGGACGAGGTCGGAAATCGTCTCGGTCGCGCCCGTCACGCGATCGCGCAGCGTCACGTCGAAGACCGAGCGCGGACCGTCGACGCGCAGGTTCTCGAAGCGCACGTCCGCCTGGAGATTCTCGCCATAGGTGATGACGCGCCGGTCCTCGATCTCGGCGACGAGCGTCTGCACCTCCGGGTGGTCGAGGCACATGACGGCGAAGCCGTAGAAGGGCACGTTTTCGACGAAGGACTTGAAGGCGGCGCGCACCTTGTCGAAGGTCCCGTAGTGGTCGAGGTGCTCGGGATCGATGTTGGTCACGACCGCGACGTCGGCCGGCAGGCGGAGGAAGGTGCCGTCGGACTCGTCCGCCTCGACGACCATCC
>JACMIV010000201.1 GCA_014380965.1 Rhizobiaceae bacterium
AGGCTGCGCCGCTCGACATGGCCGACTGCTTCGCCTACGCGTCGGCGCGCTACTACCGCATGCCGCTCCTCTACAAGGGCGCCAAGTTCGCCGCCACCGACATCGAGGCCGCCTGATGCAAGGCTCGAACCGCGCTTGACGCGTCGGTCGGTTTGCGATTCTGAGAGTTCAATGCACGGCGGGCGACTTGCGCCTGACGGACCGAGACGAAAAGGAACGACATGACCATCCGTGTCCACAAGGGCGACCTGCCGGATCTCTCCCGCTACACCGGCTCGGTCGCGATCGACACGGAGACGCTCGGCCTCGACACCCGCCGCGACCGGCTCTGCGTCGTGCAGCTTTCGCCCGGCGACGGCACGGCCGACATCGTCCAGATCGCCAAGGGCCAGCGGGAGGCGCCGAACCTTGCCGCGCTCCTCGCTGACGCCTCGAAGACCAAGATCTTCCATTTCGCCCGCTTCGACGTCGCCGCGCTCTATCATGCGTTTGGCGTGATGACGCAGCCGGTCTTCTGCACCAAGATCGCGTCCCGCCTCGTCAGGACATACACCGACCGGCACGGGCTGAAGGATCTCGCCAAGGAGCTGATCGGGGTCGATCTCTCCAAGCAGCAGCAGTCGTCCGACTGGGCCGCCGACACGCTGACGCCCGCGCAGATCGAGTATGCCGCCTCGGACGTCCTCTATCTCCACGACCTCATGGGCGTCCTGTTGAAGCGCCTCGAGCGCGAGGAGCGGCTGGACATCGCCAGGGCAAGCTTCGGCTTTCTCCCGACGCGGGCAAAGCTCGATCTCCTCGGCTGGGACGGCGAGGACATCTTCTCGCATTCCGTCTGACGAGGCGACGCCTCAGGCCGGCGGCGTTGCTGCATCGAGGGACTTGAGGTTGGCGTGCCGGACCTTCGCGGCGGCATCGTCGTAGAGGAAGGGCAGGAAGGCGTAGCGCCGCCCTCGCGTCACCCGGCTCACCGCATGGAGCAGAGAGCAGGAGAAGACGACGGCGCCGCCGACAGGCGCCTTGTAGCTGCGGCTCCCGAATTCGGGAAAGCTCACCTCGCCGCCATCGAAATCGGCGTTGAGGTTCACCGAGACGGCGAAGCGGCGATGCGCCGTGCCGGAAGTAGTGTTGTCGCGATGCGCCCGGAAATGCGCGGCGTCCTCGGCGGCGTAGCATCCGACGAGGTAGCGCTCCATACGCGTGACCTCGAAATTGTAGGCCTTCTTGATCTGCGGGACGACCCGCCGCACGAAGCGCGACCGCACGGCCTCGATCGTCGCCGACTCCTCGATCGTATGGTCCCTGCGAACTTTGTGGCCGGAATCCTTGAGGAGGACCGTCTTGCCGTTCACCTCTCGCATGAAGCCCGAATCCTCGCCGCCAGACGCGTCGTATTGGGCGATGAGCGTGTCGCAGAACCCCGGCTCGAAGATGTCGGGCAGAAAGAGGATCGGAGCCTGAAGCTCGAACCCGGCAAAGCGGTTCACCGGCGGCAGCGCCGCGAGGTAGTCGGCCATTTCGGCGATGTCGCTGCCGTCGTCGGCGAAGGCCATCGTCTTCATGACGCGCATCGTCGGATCGAGCACGACCCAGAGCCGGCGGATCGCGAACTTGGCGCCCGGCGTCAGCGTCTCGTCGGAGGCGATCGCGCCGTAGAGCTTGCCGACGGTCCCGTCGAAGTCGAAGAGGAAACGCGTTCCCGGATAGGAGTCGGCGACGCGCCCCTCTCGTTCGTCCGCCGCATCGAAGCTGACGCCAAAGAAGCTCGCCTGTGCATCGTCGAAGACCGGCAGCGCCTTCATCGCCGCGAGCGCTGCCTGAGCGCGCGGATCGCCGGCGGACCCGAAGAAGCAGAGCACGATGTAGCGCCCGCCCGCCGTATTGAACGCATAGCGCGGATTGGCGAACGAGCGCTGATGGAACCAGGGAGCCGTGTCGCCGGGAAGGATGGACGCGTGGTTCGGCACGGATGGTCTCCTCTGTGGACCACTGAACGCTAAGCCCTTCTGACCGTCAGGGAAACTCACGCCGTCATCAAACCAACAAATAGATTAACGCTCATGCTCGAAGGCGCGAGGAGGTTCGGCGCGCGGCGGAAGGCTACCGGCACACTGGTCCCGGCGCCTCCGGCCTGCCGAGAATGTCCAGCGCCTGCGAGGCATCGATCCGGCCATCGTAGAGCGCCCTGCCGGAGATCGCGCCTTCGAGCCGAGCCGCATCCGGCATGGTCAGCCGCACGACGTCCGCGAGGGAGGCGAGACCGCCCGAAGCGATGACTGGGATCGCGACGGCGTTCGCCAGATCGATCGTCGCGTCCCAGTTGATGCCGGCGAGAATGCCGTCGCGGTCGATATCGGTGTAGATGATCGCCGCGACCCCGACATCCTCGAAACGCCCGGCGAGGTCCTCCGCCGTGAGTTCCGACGTTTCCGCCCAGCCCTCGACTGCGACCTTCCCACCCTTGGCGTCGATGCCGACCGCGATGCGGCCCGGAAACCGCCGCGCCGCCGCGCGAACGAGATCGGGATCGCGCACCGCGACGGTGCCGAGGATGACGCGCGACAGGCCCCTGTCCAACCAGCGCTCGATGTCCGCCATGGTCCGAATGCCGCCACCGAGCTGCACCCTCACGTCCGAGCCGACGGCCGCAACGATCGCCTCGACCGCTGCCGCGTTCACCGCCCGCCCCTCGAATGCGCCGTTGAGGTCGACGACGTGGAGATGGGTGAAGCCGGTATCACGGAAGCTCAACGCCTGAGCCGCCGGGTCCGCATTGTAGACGGTCGCCTCATCCATGTCCCCGAGCTTGAGGCGCACGCAGACGCCGTCCTTGAGGTCGATGGCGGGGAAGAGGATGGGCATGGCAGGCCTTCGGACGAAAATATTTTGCATCAAGAGGTTATGGCATCCAGCCGAGAAAGTTCGTCAAGAGCCTCAGCCCAAGCCGCTGGCTTTTTTCCGGGTGGAACTGCGTTCCGGCCGCGTTGTCCCGCGCGACCAGCGCCGTCACGGGGCCGCCGTAGTCGGTCGTCGCCACGATGTCCGACGGATCGGCCGCGACGAGCTGGTAGGAGTGGACGAAGTAGGCGTGGAGGCCGGTCTCGCCTGTCGGTATCCCCGCGAGCAGGGGGTGGTCGCGCCTCGTATCGATCGTGTTCCAGCCGATCTGCGGAACCTTCAGCGACGGATCGGACGGCACGATCGGCTCGACATCGCCGGCAACCCAGCCGAAGCCTTCGGTGATGGTCTTTTCGAGGCCGCGGGAAGACATGAGCTGCATTCCGACGCAGATGCCGAGGAAGGGCCTGGCGTCGCGTTCGACGGCGTGCCGCAGCGTCTCGGTCATGCCGGGCACGGCGTCGAGCCCTTTGCGGCAGTCGGCATAGGCGCCGACGCCTGGCAGGACGACCCGGTCGGCGCCCCGCACCACGTCGGGATCGTCGGTGAGGCGGATGTCGATTTCGATGCCGGCCTCGTAGGCCGCGCGCTCGAAGGCCTTCACGGCGGAGCGAAGGTTCCCCGAGCCGTAGTCGACGATCGCAAGGACGGACCGTCTCGCCATCTCAGCGCCCTCGCGAGGGGTCGAGCAGACTCCGGCCGAGGCTGCGTCCCTCGGCCTTCAGCCTCCGGCCCTCGAAGAACGCGGAGCGGTCGAAGCGGGGTACGGCGGGAGGCGAAGGCGCATCCGTTCGGGCGGAATTCCCGGCGGTGCCGGCGTAGTAGAAGATCGCCGCCTCCTCTTCGTCGATCGCGTCGACCACCATCGTCTCCGTGAAGCCCTTGCGGCGCAGCTTGGCGGCGCGAAGGCTCGGTCCCTCCAGCGCGACGAACGCGCCGAGAAGAAGCGGCAGGATCGCCGCGGCTGGGCCGAGACCCGGGATATTGGCAAGGAGGCCGAAGGCGAAGATGGCGGCGAAGGCGAGGATGCCGGACAGAATGAGCCCGTGGCGCAAGAGCCAGAGGAAAGGGAAGAGCACTGCCCATTTGGCGAAGGCATCGCGCACGAAGACCGCGCGCTCGCTCGGCTGCAATGATGTCCCGTCGCCCGCAGCGGTCGCGGCAAGCGTCGGCTCGAAAACGATCCAGCGTGTCATCGCCCGAAGGCTCCCGCGAAAGCGGCGCCGGCGGTCATGCCAGCATCCCCTTGGTGGATGGCACGAGGCCCACCTGCCGCGGATCTAGGGCAAGCGCCTCGCCGAGAACGCGCGCGACGGCCTTGAAGCAGGTCTCGGCGATATGGTGCGCGTTCTCGCCGTAGAGCGTCTCGACATGCAGCGTGATGCCGGCGTTCTGGGCGAGCGCCTGGAAGAACTCGCGCACGAGCTCGGTGTCGAAGGTGCCGATCTTCTCGCGCGGAAAGGTCGTGCGGAAGACGAGGAAGGGACGCCCAGAGACATCCACCGCCGCCCGCGTCAGGCACTCGTCCATCGCAAGATCGAGCGAAGCGTAGCGGCGGATGCCCCGTCGCTCGCCCATCGCCTGCCGAAGCGCCTGGCCGAGCGCGATCCCCGTGTCTTCCACCGTGTGGTGGTCGTCGATGTGGAGGTCGCCCTTTGCCTCGACCGACATGTCGATCAGCGAGTGGCGAGCGAGCTGGTCGAGCATATGGTCGAAGAAGCCGACCCCGGTCGACATCTCGGCGCGGCCGGTGCCGTCGAGATCGACCGACACGGAAATCCGCGTCTCCTTCGTCTCGCGCGTCACCGTGCCGACGCGTACGGTCATCATCTCGTTCGTCGCCGTCATCTGCCAGCCTTTCGTCTTCCCGCCCGCTTTAGATCAGATTGCAGGGAGTGCGAAGCGCCGAGGTCGGAAAATCGCGCGGGTTCTGCCGGAACAGCGCGCGGACCCGGTGGCGAAGACGCCGAGCATCGCGAGGGTCGTCAGGACTTTCCCGATGACGGGTGTATTTGCGAAACGCATCGCGTCACTCAGCGGGTTCGAAGAAAGGATCGGAAGCCGTGCTTTCCGATTTGAACGCTCGTCGGTGACAATTCATCAACCTGGTCGATCAAGCCTTGATAGCCAGGGCACTCAGCCACAGCGGTCCGTTCCAGGCCGAACCGAGGCGCCGGAGGTAGCACGGCGTCACTCGGTCGCGATGCTCTCCATCACCAGATTGCCGTTGGTGTAGATGCAGATCTCGCCGGCGATCTTCATGGCGCGCCGGGCGATCTCCTCGGCATCGTGATCCGTATCCGCGAGCGCTCGTGCCGCGGCGAGCGCGAAGTTGCCGCCCGAGCCGATCGCCATGATGCCGCCCTCTGGCTCCAGCACGTCGCCGTTGCCGGTCAGTGCGAGCGTGATCGACTTGTCCGCCACGAGCATCATCGCTTCGAGGCGCCGGAGGTAGCGGTCGGTGCGCCAGTCCTTGGCAAGTTCCACCGAGGCGCGCATCAACTGGTCCGGATACTGTTCGAGCTTGGCCTCGAGACGTTCGAGGAGCGTGAAGGCGTCGGCCGTGGCGCCCGCGAAGCCCGCGATCACTTGGCCTGCCTTGCCGATGCGCCGGACCTTCCGGGCATTGCCTTTCATGACCGTATTGCCGAGGGAGACCTGTCCGTCGCCGGCGATGACGACTTGGCCCCCCTTGCGGACGGTGACGATGGTGGTCGCATACATCTGTGCGGGGTCGTGGCGCTGCATGGCGTGTCTTTCGAAGGGTTTGCGCAGCTCCCGAAGCAACGGCGCCGTGTGTCGAAGACCGCTGATGTAGGGGCTCGTCCCGCGCTCCGCCAACATCCGCCACGCAAAGAGCCTCGGGGTGCCCTACGCCGCGATCATCGCCTGTTCCGGCGCCTTGGCTCCGGTCATCAGGGCGACGGCGTCCGACATCGTGGCGCTCTTCGGATCGATGACGCAGAGCCGGCGGCCGAGCCGGTGGATGTGGATGCGGTCGGCGATCTCGAAGACGTGCGGCATGTTGTGGGAGATGAGGACGATCGGGAGGCCCCGCGAGCGCACTTCGAGGATGAGGTCGAGCACGCGGCGCGATTCCTTGACGCCGAGGGCCGCCGTCGGCTCGTCGAGGATGAGCACCTTCGAGCCGAAGGCGGCCGCGCGCGCCACCGCGACGCCCTGGCGCTGGCCACCCGAGAGCGTCTCGACCGGCTGGTCGATGTTCTGGATGGTCATGAGGCCGAGCTCGGAGAGCTTGTCGCGGGCGATCTTGCGCATCGCCGGCTTGTCGAGCATGCGGAAGTAGTCGCCGAGCGGACCTTTGCGGCGAATCTCGCGCCCCAGGAACATGTTGTCTGCGATCGAGAGGGCCGGGGAGAGCGCCAACTGCTGGTAGACCGTCTCGATGCCGGCATCGCGCGCGGCCTGCGGATTGACGAAATTCACCGGCACGCCATCGAGCTTGATCTCGCCGGAATCGGGCACCACCGCGCCGGACACCGCCTTGATCAGCGTCGACTTGCCGGCGCCGTTGTCGCCGATGACGGCGAGGATCTCGCCGGCCCGGAGGTCGAAGTCGGCGTTGTCGATCGCGACCACCTTTCCGTACTTCTTGTTGAGGCCGCGGGCGGAGAGAACGAGGTGCGGATTCATGCAGAGACCTTTCGGATCCACTGGTCGGCCGCGACGGCGAGGATGATGAGCGCGCCGACGGTGAGCTGCGTCCACTGCGGGTCGGTGCCCCAGATCCTGAGGCCCATGGCGAAGACGCCGACGATGAGCGCGCCGATCAACGTTCCGAACACCGAGCCCCTGCCGCCGAAGAGCGAGGTTCCGCCGATGACGACCGCGGTGATCGACTGGATGTTGGCCTCGGCTCCCGAGGTCGGCGAGATCGAGCCGATGCGTCCGATCAGCGCCCAACCGGCAAGACCGCAGATCATGCCGGCGACGACGTAGACGGAGACGAGCGTCTTCGTCGTCGAGATGCCGGAGAGGCGCGCCGCGTCCGGATCGTCGCCGAGCGCATGGACGTGGCGCCCCCAGGCCGTGTTGTTGAGGATGTAGAAGAAAACGAGGACGAGCAGCACCATGAAGACGGCGCCGTAGGTGAAGACCGCCCCGCCGAGGCGGAAGGACGTTCCGAGGAACTGGAGGAGGGGCGCTGCCGCCGCGACGTCCTGCGCGCGGATCGTCTCGTTGGCCGAGTAGATGAAATTCGCCGACAGGAAGATGAACCAGGTGCCGAGCGTCACGATGAAAGGCGGCAGGCGCAGCATCGCGACGAGGACGCCGTTGATGAGGCCGCAGATCATTCCGACCGCGATGCCGCAGGCGATGGCGAGCGGCGCCGGCAGGCCGAGATTGACCGCGAACTGGCCCATCACCACCGAGGAGATCACCATGATCGCGCCGACCGAGAGATCGATGCCGGCAGTGAGGATGATCAGCGTCTGCGCGACGCCGATGATGCCGACGATCGTCACCTGCTGCAGGATCAGCGTCAGCGTGAAGGAGGAGAAGAAGCGCTCGCCGAGAAGGAGCCCGAAGACGCCGACAGAAAACAGGAGCACCAGCACCGGCACCATGGTCGGATTGGCGTGGAGGAAGTGCTGGAGCGTCGCGAGCCCGCCCTTCTTCGACGAGTCGAATTCTGCGACCCGCTTGTCGCTCGCAGCGACCTTCTCGAAATCGGCGGCGCTCATTTTCGCGGGCACGGGCGTACCGGGTACTTCGCTCATGGCTTTCCTCCCCTGCGGACTCGCCCAAGGACGGACCGCTTTCGTCGAACTGTGCGTCAAAGGACGAGTGTCGGCAATGGTCTGCGGGGTCGGCGCGATCGTTCGCCGATGCCGTCGGGCGTCCTTGCCCTCGACGCTTCGTCATCCGGGACTTGATCCGTGATCCATGCCGAAGCGTCGATGACAGCCGAAGCGGTGGACGTTGGCCACTTCATCCCGATCCGGATCGTCAGCCACGCCGTCTCGGCATGGATTCCGGGTCAAGCCCGGGATGACGACCGTCATGCGTTGCGGCTCGCTGTTCGCTTGGCCGTTCTGCCGGTCTCGGCGGCTTGGGCCACCGAGACCGGATGTTCGACCGATCAGCCCCAGCAGGCCTTGGCCGCATCTTCGGACGTCATCGAGGCGACGCCCTCGGCCGGCTTGTCGGTCACGAGATCGACGCCGGTATTGGTGAAGTTCAGCCCTTCCGTCGCCTTCGGCTTCTCGCCGGACGTCGCGAAGGCCTTGACCGCTTCGACGCCAAGCGAGGCCATCTTCAGCGGGTACTGCATGGAGGTCGCGCCGATGACCCCGTCCTTGATGTTCGCGATTCCGGGGCAGCCGCCGTCGATCGACACGATCAGCACCTGCGATTCGAGGCCGACGGCCTTCAGCGCCTCGTAGGCACCCGCGGCGGCCGGCTCGTTGATCGTGTAGACGACGTTGATGCCCGGATCCTTCTGGAGAAGGTTCTCCATGGCGGTGCGGCCGCCCTCTTCGTTGCCGTTGGTGATGTCGTGGCCGACGATGCGCGGATCTTCCTCGTCGCCGATGCGCGATGCGTCCTTCACGTCGATGCCGAAGCCCTGCATGAAGCCCTGGTCGCGCTGAACGTCGACGGAGGGCTGCGCCGGGATGAGGTCGAGGAAAGCGATCTTCGCATCCGCGGCCTTGTCGCCGAGCGAGGCCTTGGCCCACTGCCCGATGAGCTCGCCCGCCTTGAAGTTGTCGGTGGCGAAGGTCGCGTCGGCCGAATCGATCGGCTCGAGCGAGGTGTCGAGCGCGATGACGAGGATGCCGGCCTGACGCGCCTGCTGCAGGACCGGGACCATCGCCTTGGTGTCCGAGGCGGTGATGAGGATTCCCTTGGCGCCGCCAGCGATGCAGCTTTCGACCGCGGCGACCTGGCCTTCGGTGTCGCCGTCGATCTTGCCGGCATAGGTCTGGAGCGTCACTCCGATCTCGGCGGCCTTGGCCAGCGCCCCTTCCTTCATCTTGACGAAGAACGGGTTCGTGTCGGTCTTGGTGATGAGGCAGACCAGCGGGCTGTCCTGGGCGGCCGCGGGGGCAGCGAACGCGCTGATTCCCGTAATGGCTGCGAGGGTCGTGGTGGCAAGAAGCGTGCGAAACGTCACGGATAATCCTCCCGAGATGTGATCCGATGGCGGCCGCCGATGTGATGCGGCCCTGTCTCCGCCGCAGCCTCCTCGCTGCGACCGACCGGCAGAGAAAAGCGGTAAACATTCCCGCTGTCAACTTAAATAAATCAAGTGGATTTAATTATTGACAGGCGATCCGCCCCGTCACACTCTCGAAAGGGTACCGTCCCAAGGCACCGGCGGGCGATCTGAACCCGCGGCCGCTGAGCGAAACGTCGTCCGGTCGCCGCCTGTGCCGGTCGAGAAGCAAAAAATTAGAATGCGCTCGTCCGGAGCAGGAGACAAGACCCGGAATCCGCCGGGCCTTGTACCGGATCGAAGAAGACGAAAGGGAGGCCGGATGGACCGAGCGGAGGAGACGGAACGCCGTGCGAGGACGGCGGAGGGCGAGACAGGCGGCGTCGGCGACCGGCAGGTTCCGGACGAGCGCATGCGCGGCTCGAACCAGTCGGGCCTTCGCGCCCACAACGAGCGCGCCGTCCTCTCGCTGATCCGCCGCCACGGGGTGATGGCCAAGGCTGACATCGCGCGGCGCACCGGCCTGTCGCCGCAGACGGCATCGGTGATCATGCGGGCGCTGGAGCTGGAGGAGCTCGTGCTTCGCGACGAGCCGCGGCGCGGCAAGGTCGGCCAGCCTTCGATCCCGATGCGGCTCAATCCCGATGGCGCCTTCTCGCTCGGCCTCAAGATCGGGCGGCGCTCGGTCGATCTCGTGCTCATGGACTTCGTCGGCACGATCCGTGCCCATGTCCGCCGCACCTACCGTCTGCCGCGTCTTGCCGAGATCCGCGCCTTCGTGCGCGAGGCCTCGGACGAGGTGACGGCGACGCTCGACGCCAAGCGACGGGGCCGCATCGTCGGCCTCGGCGTCGCCATGCCCTACGAGCTCTGGGACTGGGCCGAGGAGATTGGTGCGCCGCCGGGCGTCATGGACGAGTGGCGCGACCTCGATGTCGAGGCCGAGATCGGCGCCGCCGCGGGATATCCCGTCTATCTCGCGAACGACGCGACCGCGGCCTGCGCGTCCGAGCACGTCTTCGGCACGATCGGCAGTCTCGACTATCTCTACTTCTTCGTCGGCGCCTTCATCGGCGGCGGCATCGTGATGGACGGGGATCTCGTCAGCGGACGCCTCGGCAATGCCGGCGCGCTCGGCTCGATGCCGGTTCCAAGGCCGGGCGGGCAGGGTGGTTTCGACCAGCTCCTCAACTCGGCCTCCCTCCACGTCCTCGAAAAGATGATGCGCGATGCCGGCCGCGATCCCCTCGACCTCTGGCGCACCGACGGCGGCGCGTCCTGGGCCGAGCTCGGGCCGCTCCTCGACGACTGGGTAAGAATC
Source organism: Rhizobiaceae bacterium (assembly GCA_014380965.1). Lineage (GTDB taxonomy): Bacteria > Pseudomonadota > Alphaproteobacteria > Rhizobiales > Rhizobiaceae > Plantimonas. Next base: position 10,401 of record JACMIV010000201.1, read on the forward strand.
GCGGCCCGGAGTCTTGCGCATGCGATCGTCTCGGCGATCTCCGTCTACGACTTCGAATGCGCCGTCATCGACGGCAGCTTTCCGCCGCAGGTGCGACAGGCGCTCGTCGAGGCTACGCGCCTGGAGCTTGCCGGACTGCGGCTCGTCGGCCTCTCGCCGGTCGACATCCGCGCCGGCACGATCGGCGCCGCCGCGCGTGAGATCGGCTCGGCGAGCCTCCCCTTCTTCGCCCGCTTCCTTCTCGACCACCGCGTACTCTACACCGAGAAGGGGTAAGGCTCGAGCCCCGCCGGCTCCTGATCCAGTCCGTCACTCCAGGCGCTTGATCCGCCCATCGGTGAAGGGTTCGTAGGCTTCGGCCTTGCCTGCCAGATAATCCGTGAGAACGGCGTCGAGGCCGGGTCCGTAGTCGTAGGCATTGCGCGCCTTCTCGGCGAAGACGGCATAGCCGTCGCCGCCGCCGCGCAGGAAGTTGTTGGAGACGACGATATAGTCGGCCGCCGGGTCGATCGGGACGAAGGCCTCGCCTTGACGAACCCGCACGGCCTTGATCCGGTTTCGGCCGGGTTCGCCGCCCGGCGACCACTCGACCTCGATCCCCGCGACCTGCGGAAAACGCCCGCTCCCTTCCTCGACCTTCGAGACCCCGTTCTCGAGCGCGGCGACGACGCCGGCGCCGTTCAGCGTGAATGTCGAGAGCGTGTTGCGGAAGGGCAGGACCGTCAGCACCTCGCCCCTCGTGATCGCGCCCGTGTCGATCGAGGCCCGAAGGCCGCCGCCGTTGGCGATGGCGATCGTCGCGCCTTGTGCCTTCGATCGGTCGAGCATGGCGTCTGCGACGAGGTTGCCCATGGCGCATTCGCCGGTTCGGCAGGTCTCGCGCGCTCCGTCGATGTCGGCGGCGGCCTCGGCGACGACGCTGGACCGGAGCGCCTCCAACGGTTTGGCGAGTTCGGCGATCCGCGCCTTCGTCGCCGGATCCTCTGGAACCGAGGCGTCGAGGAGGATCGGACCGCCTTCGGCGCGGCCGGGTGCGATCGGCAACGTGTCGGTCAAGGCGAGATCGAGGCGGCCGAGATAGAGGCCGTTCGAGCCCGCCTGCACGATCGGCACCGTCTGGCCGTCCGGAGCGGCGACGAAGGTCGGATAGGGACCAGCAGCGGCCTCCGGCGCGACGGCTTTGGGAACGCGGCGGTCGCCTCCGCGCAGCGCTTCCTGCGCCCCCCGTTCCGGGCTCG
>JACMIV010000202.1 GCA_014380965.1 Rhizobiaceae bacterium
CCGGCCGGCGACGAACGCGATTTCGCCCGAACTCATCCGCGACATCGGTCGTTCGATCATCTCCGTCGAGGAACGCCAGATCGCCGGGGCGAGCGGCCTTGCCTCGAAAGCCCGCCTCAAGGCTGCAGGCATCGCGTCGGCGCTCCGCTCCGAAGGCATCGTCGTTCCCTCCGAGCGTTCGAGCCTCGACGACGCCGCGGCAATGCCGGGGTCGGGCGGCCCGTTCGTGCCGGTGCCGGAAGACGCCGACTTCGACAGAAGTTTCGCCGACCTCGACCTTGCGCTCGACGAGTTGCAGGACTTGAGCGACGCCGCCGCTTCGCTGCCGCTCGGCGCCCCGCTGGCGGATGCCCCGGTGAGTTCGACCTTCGGCGTCAGGGCAGATCCGTTCCTTGGCCGGTCTGCGCTGCACACCGGCATCGACTTTGTCGCCGAGACGGGCACCCGCGTCACCGTCGCGACCGCCGGAACGGTCGTGGCGGCCGGCACCAACGGCGGCTATGGCATCATGGTGGAGGTCGATCACGGCGGCGGCGTCGTCACGCGATACGCCCATCTGTCCGGCGTCTTCATCGCCGTCGGAGACCGCCTCGGCGCGGGCGATGCCGTGGGCATGGTCGGCTCCACCGGGCGCAGCACAGGTCCGCATCTCCACTACGAGATCCGTCGCGACGGCGATGCGGTCGATCCCGCGCGTTTTCTGCGCGCAGGCCAAAAGATCAGGGCTCTGCTCTGACCGTGCGCCGTCGAGGCAAGGCTTGCCTCACGCAAATTCCATGATCACCGCGTCGACGGCAAGGTTCGATCCGGCTTGCGCAAGAACCTTCGAGACCGTGAGGTCGCGCTCGGCGCGCAGCACGTTCTCCATCTTCATCGCCTCGACGACCGCGAGCGTTTCCCCCGCCTTGACCTCCTGCCCCTCGACGACCGCGATCGAGACGACGAGACCCGGCATCGGGCAAAGCAGCAGCATGGACGTGTCCGGCGGTGTCTTGACCAGCATGAGACGGTAGAGCGCGGCGGTCTCGGGCGACATCACGCGCGTCTCGATCCAGAGACCGTCGAGGAAGAGCGAGATCGCGGTTCCGCGCGCACGGATCTGCGCGAAGGCTGGCGCCCCGTCGATCGTCCCGCTCCAGCGCGCTTCGCCCGGCCGGTGGGACGACCGCAGCGTTGCCGCGATCCCTCCCTCGGACATGTCCAGCCGCAGCGCGCCGTCCTCTTCCCCGAAACCTTCGACCAAGACCCCGACGTAGTCGCCGTCGATCTTCGCTTCCCAGCGCTCGGAGATCCGCCCGCCGTGCGGGCGCAGGCGATCGACATGGCGATCGAGCCGCCGCCGCCGCGCGATCTCGATCCCCGTCGCGATGAGGGCGGCGCGACGCTTCACCTCCGGCGAGGGCTCCGGGCGCTGGAAGCCCTCGGGATATTCCTCCGCGATGAAGGCGGTCGACAGGCGCCCCGCGCGCCACCGCGGATGGCGCATGAGGGCGGACAGGAACGGGATGTTGTGTTCGATGCCCTCGATCTCGAAACGCCCGAGCGCCTCGCCCATGGCCTCGACGGCGGCCTCGCGGGTCGCGGCGTGGGTGCAGAGCTTGGCGATCATCGGGTCGTAGAACATCGAGATCTCCGACCCCTCCGCAACGCCCGTGTCGTTCCGGACCGTTGCAGTGCCGAGCGCCCCCTCCGCCGGCGGACGGTAGCGCGTCAGGCGACCGATCGAGGGTAGGAAGGAGCGGAACGGATCCTCGGCATAGAGGCGGCTTTCGACAGCCCAGCCATCGAGGCGGATCTCGTCCTGTCCCACCCTCAGCGGCTCGCCCGAGGCCACGCGCAGCATCTCCTCGACGAGATCGATGCCGGTGATGAGCTCGGTCACGGGATGCTCGACCTGGAGCCGCGTGTTCATTTCGAGGAAATAGAAGTTGCGATCCTTGTCGACGATGAACTCCACCGTCCCGGCGCTTTGATACTCGACGGCCTTCGCCAA
>JACMIV010000203.1 GCA_014380965.1 Rhizobiaceae bacterium
CGCCTCACGCTTGACGACCCTGATCCTCCCCGCCGTGACGACACTCGAAAGTTGCAGCTCGGCCCACACGATCGCCCGCTTCGCGACGGCGGGCGGAAAGGTGCTCGCATCCGGCCGTCTGGCGGACAAGATAAGGGAGCGAGGGTCGGACACCGACGTGGCGGCGATCTTTGCGGACCTTCGCGCGCGAGGCGCCCTGACACATCTGCCCGATGCCGGAAAGCCGGAGGTGACGGCTGCCGTCGAGACAATCGCCCGGCCGAGGCCTGACGTGTCGCTGGGCGAAGGCCCTTCCTGGAACGCCGTCACCCGGTGCGACGACGCTTGGCGCATCGCCGCGTTCAACGACCGGGACGACACCCGACGCCTGACGATCGCCATCGGCGCCGGGCCGATCGAGGTCGTGAGGTGGGACATCGAGACCGGAGCCGTCTCCGCTGCCACCGCGAACGATGAGGGTCTCCTACGCCTCGACCTGCCGCCGCATACCGTCGTTTGCCTGTCGATCCAAAGCAGCCCGGCGGAGTCGCTTCATCGTCGCCCGACCATCCCTCCCCCGATCGAGCCTCAGCCCTTGCCAGGCCTGCCCTTGCCGATCACTCTCGGCGACGGCTGGCTTTTCACCACCCGCGACAGCAGCGACGCGCCCCGGCTGGTCGATGTCACCCGTGGTTGGGAAGTCCAAAGCCATGCGACCTTCGCGGGCACCGGCATCTACATCCGCGCCACGGAGCTGCCCCCGCTGGACGAAGGTCTCGCCTGGCATCTCGTCCTGCCGAGGGTTCACGAGACAGTGGAATGCCGCGTCGACGGCGTCTCGCTCGGGCGCCGGATCGCGGGCGACAGGACCTTCGCCCTGCCCGGCTCATGGCGAACGGCCGCGATCGAGCTGCACGTCCGCAACACGGCCGCCAACCGGTACTACGCCGGCACGCCCTATGCGCCGGATGTGCCGGAGCCCTCGGGCCTTGCGGCATCGCCGAGGCTCGAAGCGCGGCGGGTTGGTAGGTTTTGATCGGCCATCACTCCCGCCAAGCCGCCAGCACCGCATCCGTCGTCGCGATCTCGATCTGGTCCGGCATGCGCGGCAGGACGAGATCGAGGACAGCGCGGTGGGAGGCCTCGGACGAACTCGTCAGCGCGTCCGCGACCGCGACGACGCGGAAGCCGCGGTCGACGGCGGCAAGGAGCGTCGCGAGGACGCAGACGTCCGTTTCGACGCCCGTGAAGAGCAGCGTGTCGGTGCCTTCCGCTGCGAGGCGGTCGACGAAGGCCGAGGCTTCGAAGAGCGAATAGGTCGGCTTGTCGTAGACGCTGCCGGGGACGGCGAGACGCCCGAGCGGCTCGACGAGGTCGATAAGGCCGGGGTCCATCGTCTCGCCGGTGAACATCGACCACCGCTCGTAATAGGCTTGCCATCGGCCTGTCGCGGACACGGCGTTCGCCGGCACGGTGAAGCGGCTGTACAGGGTGGCCTCGGGGCGAGCCTCGGCGAGACGGACGATGTTCGGCAGGATCGCGGCCATCGAGGGCGTGTGCCATTCGGTCGGCTCGGCGAAGATGCGCTGCATGTCGATGCACAGATGGAACGCGCGCGGGCCAACTTCGGCGAGTGGAGTGGGCGGGGCGAGCGACGCGATCGTCACGGACGGTCCTCCTCGACGAGGACGGTATGCCCAGGCGACCAGACCAGCGTGACGGCATCGCCGACGGCATGCGGGCGGGCGTCGCTGTTCTGGGCAAAGATGGTGACGGTTCGGCCAGCCGCCTCGGCTTTGTAGGTCAGCGCCGCCCCGGCATAGACGACCGAGGCGATCGTCGCCTCCAGCCGGTTCGCCGCTTCCCGGCTTGCCTCGCCTCCTGCATCGCGTCCCATCTCACGAATGGCCTTGTCCCCCGAAACGATCGCGATCTTTTCCGGCCGCACCGCCGCCGTGACGCGGATGCCGTCCGGCGGCAGAACTCCCGTGCAGGCGATGAGGCGTCCGTCCGCGAGGGCGACCCAGTCGCCCCCAGCGGCGATCCCCTCGAAGAGGTTGATGTCGCCGAGGAACTCAGCGGCGAAGCGCGTCTTCGGGCGTTCGTAGATCTCGGCCGGGGCACCGATCTGGACGATCCGGCCACGGTCGAGAATGGCGACGCGGTCGGACAGGGTCAGCGCCTCCTCCTGGTCGTGCGTGACGAAGATCGTGGTGAGGCCGCTCGCGCGCTGGATGCGGACGAGCTCGACCTGCATCTCCTGCCGCAGCCGCCGGTCGAGCGCCGAGAGCGGTTCGTCGAGAAGGAGGACGCTCGGCTTCGTCACGATGGCTCTGGCGAGCGCCACGCGCTGCTGCTGACCGCCAGAGAGCTCCTTCGGGCGGCGGGCACCATAGCCCGGCAGCCGGACGAGTTCGAGCGCGGCCTCGATCTCGCGCTTGGCGGCCCCGCCCTTGATACCGCGCCGGGCAAGGCCGAAGCCGACATTGTCGGAAACGCTCATGTGCGGAAACAGCGCGTAGGACTGGAACACCATGCCGATGTTGCGTGCCCAGACCGGCGTGCCAGTCACGTCGCGCCCGCCGATCGAAACCCGGCCCTCGTCCGGGGCGACGAAACCAGCGACGATCCGGAGCAAGGTTGTCTTGCCAGAGCCGGAGGGGCCGAGAAGGCTCGTGAACGAGCCCTCGCCGAACTGCGCCGTGATGCCTGACAGAACCGGGGTCGCGCCGAAGCTCTTGGCGACGGCGTTGATGTCGACATCCGTCACGGGCGCCTCCCGGGTCTGGCGAAGCTTGCGAAGGCGAGGATGACGGCGATCGAGCCGAGGAGGAGGATCGTCGAAATGGCGTTGATCTCCGGCGTGAAACCCTTGCGGATCGCCGAATAGATCTCGACGGGCAGAGTGCTCGAACCGGGCGTCGCCAGGAAATAGGAGACGACGAACTGGTCCAGCGAGACGGCGAAGGCGAAGAGGGCAGCGCCGAGGATGCTCGGCAGGAGCAGCGGCAGCGTGACGCGGAAGAAGGCGGAGACCGGCGGCGAGCCGAGGCTCATGGCCGCCTCCTCGAGATCGGTACGGATGGTGGCAAGGCCGGTGCCGACGACGAGCACGACATAGGGGATGGCCAGCGCGACATGGCCGATGAGGATCGCATGGAGCCCGCGCCCGATTCCGGTCCAGAAAAAGAAGACGAGCATGGCCGTGCCCGTGATCAGCCAGGGAATCGCGATCGGAGGCAGGAGAAGCAGTTGCAGCAGCGTCTTGCCTCGAAACGTGCGGCGCGAGAGGGCGACGGCAGCCATGGTGCCGAGGAGCGTCGCGATCGCCGCCGTGATCGCGGCAATGAAAACGCTGTTCCAGCCGGCCCGGATCAGCCGGGAATTCTCTGCCAAGGCCTCGTACCACACGGTCGAGACGGTGAAAGGCATGGCGTAGAGGGGCGATTCGTTGAAGCCCATGGCGATCATCACGGCGATCGGCAGATAGAGGAAGACGAGGACGGCGCCGAGATAGGCCTTGGCGAGAGATCGCATGGCTTTCCCTCCGCCTCAGAGCGCGGCGTTGCGGCGCAGGACGCCGGAGAAGGTGGCGAAGACCGCGAGCACGACGCCGAGGATGGTGAAGGAGAGCGCTGCGCCGAGCGGCCAGTTGAAGGCCTGCGTGAACTGGTCCTCGATCACCGTCCCGAGCGTGACGCCGACCGTGCCGCCGAGGATGCGCGGCTCCATGAAGGAGCCGATCACCGGCACGAAGACGAGTATCGCCCCCGAGATGAGGCCGGGTGCGGCCATCGGCACGAGGATGGTGGACAGGATCGTCCACCAGCGCGCGCCGAGGCTCTCCGCCGCCTCGATGACGGCGTCGTCGATCGTGACGAGCGCGATGTAGCAGGTGAGCACCATGTAGGGCAGATAGCCGTGGACGAGCCCGAGCACGATCGCGGGGTGGCTGTAGAGAAAGCCGAGGGAGGGCGCGCCGGGCCAGACGTTCCGGGCAAGCTGGTCGATGAAGCCGCCCTCGCGGATGACCATCGTCCAGGAGAAGACGCGCACGAGGCCGTTGGTCCAGAACGGCAGGAGAACAAGGACGAGCAGCGTCTCGCGCGCCCGCCCGGCGGTCGCCTTGGCGAGGGCGAGGGCTGCGAGGAAGCCGAGCACCGCGCAGAGGGCCGTGGTCCAGAGACCGATGGAAAGCGATCTCCAGGCGACGCCGAGGAGATAGGGTTGGTCGGCGAAGACGCGGTAGTTCTTCAGCGTAAAGCCGACTTCCTTCGTGCCCATCGGCGTCGCCGTGAGGAAGGAGAAGACGAACATCGCGAGAAGCGGCAGGAGGACGGCGAGCGTCAGCCAGCCATAGGTCGGCAGGAGCAGCGCGGCGGTCGAGAGCCAGGGCGGAAAGCGATGCGATGCGATGCGATCTCCGCCAGCGGCAGGCTCATAGCTCATACCAAGCACCTTGACGGTTGACCGTAGCGCGCTTGCGCCGCCCCCCTCTGTCCTGCCGGACATCTCCCCCTCAAGGGTGGAGATCTGAACGTCACCGTTTTCGTCACGATCCTCAAAAAGATGAAAGGGCGTAAGCCTCTGCTATTGGCCGATCTCCACCCTTGAGGGGGAGATGCCCGGCAGGGCAGAGGGGGTATGCCACACAACAATGGTCACTCATCGGGCCGCGTGCATTCAAGGCGAACGCTCTCACTGAACAGTGCGTCGCCCCCTCAATCATCCCGTCAGCTTGCATAATGCGCCTTCACCTCCTGCCAGAGATTGTTGAAGCGCTCGCGCTTCTCGTCCTCCATCGGGGCCATCAAGGTCATCTTGTCGAGCGTTTCGGCGGCGTGGACGGTGCGGCTGAGGTCGCCCTCGGGAAGGCTTTCCATCGCCGATACGTTGGCCGAAGCCGGTGCGCCGATCTTCGTCGCCCATTCCACGTAGAAGGCGGGGTCGATCATGTAGTCGATGAAGGCCGCCGCGCTCTCCTTGTTGGCGCTCGTCGCCGGCACGGCCAGCGTGTCGAACCAGCCGATGGCGCCCTCCTTCGGCACGACGAACTCGACCGGCAGCTTGAAGTTGCGCTGCGAGCGCACCGACGCGCCGGACCAGTAGATCGACAGGTCGAACTCGCCGGCCGAAAACGCCTTGTTCCACTGGTCTTCGCTGGACCAGATCGTCTTGACGTTCGGTTTGAGGACCTTGAGCTGTTCGCGGATGATCACGAGATCCTTCGGATCGTTCATGTCCTGCCCCGTCATCAGCGCGCCGACGGCGATCGAGGTGACAGCATCGTCGTAGAGCGCGACCTTTCCGGCATAGGCCTCGTCGGCGAGCGCCGCATAGCTGTCCGGCCTGGGCGTGCCCTGGCGGAAGGCAAGCGCGTTCATGCCCCAGACCCATGCGACGCCGTAGATCTTGTCGTCGACGGTAAGATCGGCGTTCTCCTTGAGCTGCGGCGAGAGGCCGGCAGCGTTCGGGAAGGCGGCAAAGTCGACCGGGTCGAGCAGGCCCTCGGCCACCGCCTGCTTCGTGCGGGCGCAGTTGACGAGGACGACGTCGTAGATGCCGGGATTGGTCCTGAGCTTCGTCAGCATCTCGGCTTCGGAGTTGAAATAGTCGTTGACCACCTCGATGCCGGTCTTCTCGGTGAAGATCTTCACCGCCCACGCCTCGTCCGTGCCGTAGCCCTGCCAGTTGAGGACGGTGACCGTGCCGGCCGCGCGCGCTCGGCGGGTGAGGCCAGTCAGTCCCGTCGCCGCGATGGCGCCGGTGCCCATGACCTGAAGGATGTCGCGCCGTGAAAATCGCATGGGAAAAACTCCGCCTTCAATGGTCGCTGGTCGCGCGAAGCCGTGCCCGTCGGGCGCCACGGCACGAGCCAAGGTCGGACGCATTTGCGGTGCTGGGGTCCGCTGCGTCAAGCCGGGAAACGAAGCGGGCGCTGGCGCCCGGCAGCGCGGCGCCCGCCTTACCGCCTCAGCCGCATCGCCGTATCGACCCCGTGCGCGATGCCGCCCAGCGCCAGCCACACGGCGACTGCCAAAGCCCCGGAGCCGACAAGCGCTGCCCGGAGTGCGAGGATGAGGAAGACACCGGACAGGGCGTTGGCGACGATCGGGAGCCGCGAACGGCCATGCGTGCCGGCCGCGCGAAAGAGGAAGACGGCCTCGATTGCGAGCACGGCGAGCGCGAACAGCGTCACGGTGCCGTCGAGGACGAAGGCTTCGATCATGTCGGCCCGCCGACTTGGGGGCGTGACCCCGAGGCCGGGACGGGCAGGACGGCCCGGAGCCGCGACGAGCCACCGATCCTCTCCGGCAAGGCCAGCCTCAGGACGTGGCGCATGTCCTTCAGGAACACCCGGACGTAGCTCATCGGATCGCTCTTCACGAGCCTCTTGGTGAGGTAGGACTCCCAGACGAGGCGCTGGATGTCGCGGTCCTCGCAGAGCGCGACGAACCGCTCGCGGCGCCGGTCGTCGCGATACCAGTAGCCCTGCATGAAGCCGAGCGCGAAAAAGACCGAACCGTGCTCGCGCATGAAGCGCTTGCGCACCTGCCCGAGCGCCTTCGCCCGGCCCGAGGCGAGGAACTCCGTGGCGGCCTCGGCGGCGAGACGGCCGCAGAGCAGGGCGTAGTAGATGCCCTCCCCCGAGGCCGGCGCGACCGTGCCCGCAGCGTCCCCCACCAGGATCGCATCACGGCCGTTGTCCCAGCGCTTCAGCGGTTTCAGCGGGATCGGCGCGCCCTCCTCGCGGATCGTTTCGGCCTCCGAGAGGCCGGAGGCCGCCCGCAGCGCCCGCGTCGCGCCCTTGAGGTCGAATCCCTTGATCGCGCTGCCGACGCCGACGCTGGTCGTCTCGCCATGCGGGAAGACCCAGCCGTAGAAGTCCGGCGAGATGGTTTCGGCATAATGAACGTCGCACCGCGCGGCGTCGAAGGCCTCGTCGGAGCGCGCCGGAGAGCGGACGATCTCGTGATAGGCGAAGACGTAGGGCGGACGCTTCTCCGCCTCGAACAGCGCGCGGCGGACGGCGGAATTGGCGCCGTCGGCGCCGACGACGAGGCGAGTGCTGACGATCTCGGGCGTCGCGGACCCCTTGCGCACAAAGGCGACGTCGAGCCCCTCGCCGGCGCGGGTCGTGGCGCCGGTAAAGCTCGCGGCCAGCACCGTCGCCCCGGCCACGGCTGCCCGCCGGCGCAGGAAGGGATCGAACGTGTCGCGATCGACCATGCCGACGAAGCCCTGGCGGATCGGCATGTCGACATGTTCGTGCGAGGGTCCGATCATCCGCGCCGATTTGATCTCGGCGGTCATCATCTCGGGCGGAATGTCGAAATCCTCGATCGCCCGCGTCGGGATGGCGCCGCCGCAAGGCTTGATGCGCCCTTCCCGGTCGAGGAGGAGGACGCGCGCGCCGGTCCTCGCGAGATCCTCGGCGCAGGTCGCGCCGGCCGGACCGCCGCCGACCACCACGACGTCGTACTCCCATTCGATCGGCGACGACTGAGGCATGGTTCTACTCCGCGGGCTGGAGATCTGCGCCGGTGGCGCCAAGGATGCGCATGGGCGGACCACGGCGAGGCCCGTCGGGGGTCGCCGTGGCGCTCTTCGGAACGACGCGTATGCCGAGCGCGAGGCTAGCTGCAGCGAGGAAGACGAGGCCCTCGAAGGCGAAGACCCCGGCATAGGAGGCGACGACCGAGCCGGTGGCGAGTTCCGTCAGATCGACGGCGACGGTGCCGGCGAGGCCCCCCAGTCCGAAGCCGATCGCCTGCGCCGCGCCC